>JAJZJY010000647.1:0-3053 GCA_021809885.1 Actinomycetes bacterium | reverse complement strand
CTCAAGCGGCGCCTCGGCGATCACGGCGAGCGGGGCCTGGTCGCCGAGAAGCGGATTGCTCCCCCGCAGGAACGCACGAGCGGTCTGGGCGTCGTAGGCGCCCGCCACCATGCGAGCGACACGGTAGAGGAGCCGAAGCCTCGCCTCACGCTCGGCGCTCGGGGACCCCTCGCCTCGGGCATAGCGGCGCAGCAGGCTCGCGTCGGCGAGCCCGAGCCCGACGGCGCTCACCCGCTGACCCAGGTTGTCCAAGCACCACCGGGCCATCTGCGCCGGAGACTCCCGCACCGATGCCCGATAGGCAGTGGCCTCCGATTCGGTCAACGTGGCCATGGCGTCCTTCCCTCTGCGATACCGCTCTGTGTACCTCCAATAGTACCGCATCGGAGGTGACTCTTCAGGCCCGTGCGCCGGGGCTGTGAGCCATCCTTGCCCCGCCCACGCCGGTCCGTATCTCCGTACCGGCGTATCTCCGTATCGGCGTATTTCAGTAGCTACGCCCCGGACCGGTCGTGCTGCCGCCGTCCTGGCCGGCGTGTTCGGATGGTGGTGGTGTCAGCGTGTCTTCCAGGTGCTCGACCGCGGCCTCGCCGCAGCGCAACGTGGCCCGGGCCGTGCGCACCAGGGCTTCTGCCTGGCCGGCGAGGCTGGCCACCTCCTCGGGTGCGAGCTGGTCAGAGCGCGCCAGGCGGTCCCGGATGTCGGCGAGCGTGGCGAGATCCTCGCCCCAGCTCATCGGAGCACCGCCAAGACGACCACCAGCGTCACGAGCGCGATGAAGGCGGTGGCGGCAGCGATCAGCGCTACGTGGCGCCACCGTGTCTCACCCGAAGTCGCCGCCGGCACCGGCAGGGGATGGGGGAGCGGACCAGGGGAGCCAAGCGGGCGCTGCGCGATGGCGACCTCAAGGCGGTCGAGGTCCCGCCGAGCCTTGTCGAGGTGGCGGCGGGAGAGAGCGGCGATCTCGCGCCCGAGCTGGACGACCTGGCGGTCCGCGTCGGCGATCAGCGAGCTCACCAGCCCGGCGGCGGCCGAGGGGGTGGCGACCGAGCGCCAGGCGACCTCGTCGGTGAGGCTGCGGTCGCCGGCATGCCCGACCGCCGCGATCACCGGAACCGGGCAGGTGGCCACGGCCCGGGCCACGACCTCGGTGTCGTAGGGCAAGCGGACAGCAGATCCGCCGCCACGGGCGAGGATCACGACGTCCGCGTCGAGCGCGGCGAGGCGCATCGACGCAGCGACACGCTCGGGGGCCGCCGCACCCTCCGCGGGGGAGCGGGCCACTTGGAGCCGGCACGCCCACCCAGAGGCACCCAGGAGGGCCTTCAGGTCGCCCAGGCCGGCGCCGTCGGGTGCGACTACCCCGACTTTGAGCGGCGGCCCAGCAAGGCGCAAACAGCCCTGTGCGTCGAGGAGCCCGTCGCGGGCGAGGGCGTCGCGGGCCTCTCGGCGCGCCAGCTCGTGTTCACCGAGGGACAGCCGGGGGTCGACCTCGACCACGCGCAGCTCGACGCTGGAGCGCTCGGGGTAGATCTCAAGTGCTCCAAGCACCCGCAACGACACCCCCTCGGCCAGCTCGACTCCCGCCGAGGCGAGCACCTCGAAGAGCGCCTTGGCGTCACGGCCGAGCGCGACGCAGCTCAAGCGGGCCGACCCCTCGGCCAAGGTCAGGTACAGGTGCCCGGCCCGGGAGCGGGTCACCGAGACCACCTCGCCGGCGACCCACACCTGAGACGGGGTGTGGGCGGCGACCACCGCGGCGAGGAGACCGAGCACCTCGGTGACGCTGTAGCCGGCCGGGACGGCACCTCGGGCATCGCCAAGAGGGGCTGCCCATTGGGGGGGACCGGCAGGGCTCGGGGCGGTGCTCACAGCCTCGGGCAGGGAGCGCGTGTGTGATGGCGTGCCGCGGTGCTCGGCGAGGCGGCGACGGGGTGGCGCGACGAGGACGATGCGCCAGGCCCCGGGCCGAGGCGCCGGGGCCGCTCGATGCCGCGGGCGAGCCCGGAGCGGATCGTCGCCATCGCCTCACGTGCTCCGAGGGGACGTTCCCCCGAGCGGCTGGCCGCAGCCGCCGCGGCAGCCAGAGACTCGACCACTAGCGTCTCGTCGAGCGCGCCGGATCCGACCAGGGTGCCGAGTGAGAACGCAGCCCGGTTGAGCGTGTCGGAGCGCAGCCCCTCGGGAGCTGCGGCCACCCGCCGGCACTCGCCTTCGAGCGCCGCGGCCGCGTAGGCCGCTTGGCGATCGGCACGCGCCGGGCGCGCTGGGGTGCGCGGCGCGCCAGCGTCGGGACGCTCGGCTATGAAGGCTGGCATCGCGGCGAGCGTTTCGGGGCCGCTGGCCCAGGTGTAGCGGCCGCCGGAGCGATGCCCGGAGGGAGCGGCGACGACGTAGCCGCCGTCGGCTCGCAGGTCGACGCCCGGGACCATCCTGGCGCCCAAGCGACCCGTCGAGTTAGCGACGTGGTGGCCTGGGTGGGCGTAGAAGAGGTGCCACCCTCCGCCGCCGGTGCGGGCGTAGAGCGTGCGGGGAAGCTCGGAGCGCTCGGCGCGCAAGGCGGCGAGGCTCTCTCGCCCGCCGTGTGCGGGGTCGACGTCGACCACCACGAGACCCGAAGGCGCTCCGGTGAGAAGCCCCACCCCGGCCCACGGCCAGTGCGCCCACCACTCGCGCACCTGATCTGGGTCGGCGGACGCCGCTTTGATCCCTCCAGGGGTGAGAGGGTGCTTGGCTGGGTGCTCGCAGCCGGCCCGACGCCGACATCCGGCCAGCCGAGACGCCCGGCGTAGAAGGCGGCAGCATCGCCGGCGGGCAGGTCGTTGAGCCGGGCAAGCGCTGCACCGATCGGCTCAGTCATCGCTGTCGGCCAGAGGAACATTTGGGGCTGGATCGTTGTCGAGACGGCGGCGGACTACGTGCAACTCGATAGGGACGGCGAGCCCGGCGTGCCGGGCTGCGCACCAACGATGTTGACCATCTCCGAAGCTCCAGCATTCCGACTCGATCCACGCCGCGCCAGGAGCACGGTGCCGGTACAGTTCGTATGCCAG
>JAJZJY010000646.1 GCA_021809885.1 Actinomycetes bacterium | reverse complement strand
CGAAGCCCGGGGGTTTCGGGGCATGACGGTCGCCGACGCAGTGGTCCTCAAGGTACCGCCGGGTACCATCCGCGACTTCTGCCTGCAGACCCGGCGGTATTATTTCGCCACGGCCGACGACCGGCCGGCGGTCCGCAGCCGCGCGGAGTGGAAGGCTTGGTGCCGAGGCGGCTCGAGATCCGCTGGGAGCAGTGTTGTACGGCGCCTACCGGGGGATCGCGGCGGTGACCGCCCGGCGCTGGGCCAAGTCGGCACACTCGGAGTTCTGGGAACCGTCGATGTCGACCAAGCGGGGAACCATCGGGTGAGCCGACCAGCTGACGGGAAAGGTGTGCCAGTCGGTTCCAATGAGGCCGACGACCCCGCGCCGCGCCGGCCAGCGGACCTCGGCGCATCCCGACCAGACGTCGAACCCGTGTCGACTCGCCCGGCAGCCGACACCAGCAGACCAAGGCTGTCGGCCGTGGTCGTCCACTACAACGACCCCGAACATCTGGTGACCTGTGTGGATGCGCTGTGGCGCGACCCTGGGATCGACGACATCGTGGTCGTCGACAATGCCTCTGATGCCGAAGCCGCCGCCGCCGCTGCCGCCTGCCGCGATGTGCAGCTGGTGGTATCGCCGACGAACCTGGGATTCGGGGGTGGCGCCAATCTCGGTGCCACTCACAGCACGGGCGACCTGCTCGTGTTCCTGAACCCCGATGCGGTTCCCGACCCCGGGTGCATGACCGCGCTCGCCGAGCACCTGTCCGAGCACGGAGGAGTGGTGGGCCCGCTCGTACGCACCGGTCCAGACTGCACGCCGGAGTACGGGTGCACGGTCGATCGGATGCTCCTCCTTCGAGCAATGGACCAACAGGGTGAGCCGCTCTACGTCTCGGGATGCTGTTTGGCTACGACTCGGTCCTGCTTCGACGCCGTCGGCGGCTTTGACGCCCGATACTTCTTGTTCCAGGAGGACGTGGAGTTCTGCTGGCAGGCGCTGCGGCGAGGATTCGCCGTAGCGGTGCTGCCTGCTGCAACGCTGGTTCACGCGGGAGGGGTAGCGGCAGCTGGTGGCTATCGCCGAGATGGCCGGATCGAGACCACCTCGAGCCGTATCCTGCTCCGCGAGCGCAACGGCTGGGCGGTCATACTCGCTTGTGCGCCAGGGAGGCACATCCTGCAGTTGCTGGCATTGTCGATCCTCAGGACGGTCGCGTTCACCGGAGTCCTGGTCTTCTATGGCCGACCATGGGATGCCGCGCGACTGTGGGGAGGACTGGCGTGGAATGTGGTCCACCTGCGCGCCACCCTGGAGCGTCGCCATTATCCTGGTGTCACCTCCAGGGGGGAGCGAACGGCCTGGGGCCGTGTGGAGCGGCAGTTCTTCCTGTGGGACCTGGCACGGAAGGGCGAGCGACTTCGCTTCGTCGACACGGAGGCTCAGACCTCCGGCAGTTGAACGCCAAAGTTGCCTCTGATCAGGTACTGCTTTCACAACCGTACATCGCGAAATCCATTGGATTCCCGGCCGCCTGAGGTACATGGGTAGGTGGGCGACGAGGTGGACCGGCTTCCCGAGATGCCCGAGCCGTACCGGCTCCAAAGGCTCTTCGCGATGAGCCGGATTGCTCCCTTGGCTGCAGGCGCAGGCGTGAAGACCAAGATGCTCGACTACCTCTCCCTTGGCTGCCGGATCGTGGCGACCCCCGTCGCTGTCGAGGGGCTCGAGGGGTGCCCGGGTGTGGTGGTCTCCACCCTGGACGGGTTCGTCGCGACGGCCAGCGAGCTCGCCAAGACCAGCGAGCCAGCCGCCGTGCTCCACCAGCGCGTCGAGAGCCAGCACAGGTGGCTTGCCGACTACATGACACCGGGGCACGCGCGATCAATGTGGTGGAGCATCCTTCACGAACTGGGGCTTGCCCAGCGGTCTCTGTGGCCGCTCGTCGCGGCTGATCCCGCGGCCCGTGAGCCTGGATCCACCGCGTAGCACCGGGTGAGCGAACACCGGCTGGGTGATCGTCTGCGGGTGCGCCCATCCGCGGTCGACGAGGCGGCCGAGCACGGCGAAGCAGCACCAGTCGGGCCGCAGGGCGGCCATGGGGGACGCACGCGCGCTGGACCGCTCGTTCGCCGTCGCGAGTCGTCGGCTGCCTCACAGCCCGAGCCACGCGGCCGCCTCGGCGACGACCGGATGGCTCGGGTCGAGCTCGGTGACGGTCGCCTCGCGGAGCAGCCCCGAGCAGCGCTCCGAGAACAGGCTCAGCTCTATCCACGATGCCTCGTGGGCCGACCACCACCGCAGGCCCACCGCCTCGGGGTGGCTGGCGAAGAGTGCCTCCGCCTGGCGCTGAGTGGCCGCCCGCCTCCGGGTGGCCACCGCAGAGGGCCGAAGCTGTTCTCGGAGCAGCACCGCCGGGTCGTCCAGGTCGACGAGCGCTGCCCCGTCGTCCAGCTCGAGCCCGACGAGCGCGAGCGGCAGTCCGGCGCGCCGCAGCAGCGCGGGCGACAGTGGTCCGCTCCCCCGGAACGGCGCCAGCGCCTCGACGACGGCCGCGACAGGCCCCTGCGTCGCGTACAGCACGCCGTAGAGATCAGGGTTGTCGTGACGTCCGTCCCCCTGGTACGCCCGGGGAGCACACAGGGACCCGCCCTCAGAGAGCGGATCGTCGCCCGAATGCGGGAAGGTCCGCCAGATCCTCAAGCGGGCGAGCCGGCCCGCTCGGCCCGCAATGCCGCCAACAGCTCCTCGGGCCGCCCTGAGCGGATCACGTCAACAGGCCGACGGTCCCCGAGGTGGGGGTTCGCCCCGACCAGCCAGCGCCTGGCCGCCTCGGGCTCGTAGAGCCGAGACAGCTCGGAGAGCACCAGCTCGAGGACCTCGACGCGCTCGGCGTTGAGCAAGCCTGGACCCTCCCCTCTGCTCCAGCGGGTCACCTGGGCCGGGTCGACGCCCAGCAGCTCGGCCAGGCGCCTGGCCGAGCCCATCCACGAGGCGAGGGAGCGGACCTTCTCGGCAGTCGGGATCGGCACGTCTCGATCGTAGCGCAATGGTTTCTGTTGCGTCGTCGTGAGGGATGCCGCCGGCATCCTCAGCCGCATGGGCGTAGGTCACCTCGACCGGTTGTCGTTGTGCGCAGCACCGCACCCAGGTGCACGACGTAGCACTGCCCGCGCCACGAGATCGTCGACGCGATGCCGAAGGAGCGGACCACGCCCTTGGCTTGGTAGACGACGCGCGCGTTGGGCACCTCGGAGTACCCGACGCCGCTGTAACAGACGTCCGGTGGGACCCAGTGCTCGTACTCGGTTGGCACGATGACCTGCACGAGCTGCGCTGTCGTGGCGCCGTTGCCGATCAGTGCGTGCGCGGCAGCGAGGTCGAACGAGAGCTCCCCCACGAGTCGCGACTGCCAGTCCCCCTGCGCGTCGGGGATCGACTTCAGCTGGAGGTAGGCGTCGAGGGGGAAGGCGTAGAAGGCGGGCATCGCTGTGCGCGCCCTCCCAGTCACGACGTCCTGCCAGAGGCCCGCCATCTCGGCA
>JAJZJY010000645.1 GCA_021809885.1 Actinomycetes bacterium | reverse complement strand
CCGCCCGAAGCCGGTACGCGAACATCCTCGAGTCGCTCTATGAGCCCGAGGCACCGATCGACCCGGCTCAGTTCATCCTCCACAGCTGGCTCTCGCGCGAGGATTACACGTCCGGCAAGAAGCTCTTCCGAGACATGAAGAAGCGCGTCCAGGGGCCCGAACCCAAGAAGCGCCTCCTCGCCAGCCTAGAGGTGGACGCGCCGCTGTATAGGAAAGCGCGGTACCCCCGCCAAGCCGACTGGGGCCAGTTCCCCGACATCGGCGAGAGCATCGATGCTCTGATCGTCTTCCGGATGACCCAGCCTCTCCCCCTCGTGCTCGCTGCACTGCGCGCCTACTCCGAGAGGCGGCTCACGCTAAAGAACATGCGCCGGCTCCTGTCAGCCATCGAATCGTTCCACCTTCGATTCACGGCTATCGCCGGGAAGAGTTCCTCCGGCGGGATTTCGAAGCGTTACGCCAGCGCCGCGCAACGCATGAGCAGGGCCGATGCCTCGAAGACCGGGGGCGTCGTCAACGAATTGCTCGGTCGGCTCCGCGAATCAGCCCCCACGAAGGCCGAATTCGAGGTCGGGTTCGGAGAACTCAGATACTCCTCGGACGTGATCGCCCAGAAGCAGCTGGTGCAGTACGTGCTCAGGCGCTTCTACGAGGTGGGGTCGGAAGGATCGGTGAAGGTCGATTTCAGCGCGATGACCATCGAGCACCTGGCGTCTGAGCGTGCTGCCAACGCTTACGAGCAGCTCGATCCAGCCCAGTATGGCTCGATCGGCAATCTGATCCTCGTCTCGCAAGACGTCAACCGGAAGCTGGCGAATCATCCCTGGAGCGAGAAGATCAAGATCTTGCGAGAGCAGCGGGAGATCTGGATCCCACCTGAGGTGCTCGATGCTGACAGCTGGGCCGCAGAGCAGATCACAAGTCGCCTAAAGTTGATGAGCGAGAGCGCACTGTCACGGATCTGGCGGCTGTAGGAGCGTCCATGGCGCCAGCTGGGCGAGCGACATGCGATCAGGCGGCTCGCCGGGTCAACGTCCGAACGTGTTGCGGCGGCAGGGTGCCGTGGACGAGCACGGCGCTGCCCGGATCCATCTGACGGAACAGGTGGGACGGGCCTGATCTGGCCCGCTCTTCCTCCACCAGGTCCTGCGCGTCCGGGCATGTCCCGACGCAGCCCGTGCCCACCGAAGGGCACGCCAAGAACCGTTAGGGCACGTGGAGGGCACGGCAGTCGCTCGCGCCACCGCCCGCCAGGCCCGCCACCCCCGTTGACCTGCACCTACCTGGTGGTCGGGACCGGCGTCGATCCGGTGACCTCGCGCTTTTCAGGCGCGCGCTCTGCCAACTGAGCTACCCGACCCTGGCGTCCGGACCCCGGAGGGACCGACCGACAGCTCGACCTCGGCGGACCGAGGTGGCGGACCTGACGGGATTTGAACCCGCGACCTCCGGCTTGACAGGCCGGCGTGCACTCCAAACTGCACCACAGGTCCCCAACCAGCACTGCCGCTGGGGTATCGCACCCCCAACGGGATTCGAACCCGTGTTACCGCCTTGAAAGGGCGGCGTCCTCGGCCGCTAGACGATGGGGGCTCGACCCGTTCAGGGCCGCGCCAGCCTAGCAGAGCGTCAGAGCGCCCCCTCGGGCCGGCCGTCGTCGGGCAGCTCGGCGGCCAGGGCGTCGACGATGGCCGTCTGCACCGCTCCGAGCAGCTCGTAGACGGCGAACTCGGGCGCCGTCGGGTCGCTCGGGTGGGGCGTCCGCATCTCCTCGCTGACGTCGAGGCGGGTGCCGAGGGTGAGGCGCATCGTCTCGACGGCGGACAGCCACGCGCCGAGCTCCTCCGCGGACAGCGTGTCGTGCTCGGCGGTCGTCACCACCAGCTCGAGCACCTCGTGGTGGTGGGCGCGTAGGGCCGTGTCGACGAGCTCCCGGTACGAGCGCTCGTTGGCCGCCGCCTCGGCGTCGTCCCCGACGTAGGCCGGCGGGAACACCCGGACGGTCGAGGCCCGGTCGTGCTCCAGCATGCCGGCGACCTGGGTGGCCACCGCCGCCAGCACCGCCCGGACCCCCGGGTCGACCCGGACGTCGTAGCGGCCGTCGCTCCGGCGGGAGATCGGCTCCCTCGAGCGGCTCACCCCGACTGCTCCATGGTGGCCCACAGGCCGTGCTCGTGCAGCCGGTAGACGTCGAGCTCGGCCCGCTCGCGGGTGCCCGACGACACGACGGCCCGCCCTTTGAGGTGGACGTCCATCATCAGCTTGGTCGCCTTCTCGAGCGAGTAGCCGAACAGCTTCTGGAACACGTAGGTGACGAACGACATCAGGTTGATGGGGTCGTTCCACACGATGACGAGCCACGGGCGGTCGGTTGTCGTGTCCTCGCCGGCCTCCGGCCGCTCGACCTCCACGGGGGCGGTCCCCGCCCCGGCGGCAGCCCGGGCCCCAGGGAACCCCCGGGCCCCAGGGAACCCCCGGGCCCCCACGGCCCTCACCGGGTCCCCACCAGCGGGGGCGTCACGACCGGGTGTTGGGCCGACCCGGGCCCGTCGGCCGAGCCTTCTGGCGCCGGCTCGGGACGGTGGCGGGAGAGGTCGTGGTGGAACCACAGCAGCGTCGAGAACACGACCGAGGCCCCGAAGACGTGGATGCCCACCAGCACGGCGGGCAGGTGGGTGAAGTACTGCGTATAGCCGACGATGCCCTGGAAGACCATCACGGCGAGGAGCGCATGGCCCCGCTGCTGGATGTCGGCGGGGGCGTCGTGGCGCCACAGCCACCACAGCACGACGAGCAGGAACGCCCCGGTGGCGAGGACGATCTCGGCGTGGGTGCGGGTCATGTCCACGAGGTTGACGGGGATGCGCTTCGCCCCGGGGCCTCCGGCGTGCGGGCCCGCCCCGGTCGTCGCCGTGCCGGCCACCATTGCCACGACGAGGAGGGCGATCAGCACTCGGACCAGGACGAGCGCCCGGTGGGGAACGGCGGGCGTGCCCCGCCCCGCCGCGTGCCCGGCCCGCATGGCGAGGATGACGGCGACGCCGAGCAGGCCGACCCCCACCATGAAGTGGCCCATCACCACGTAGGGATTGAGCTTCGAGTAGACGACGAGGGCGCCCACCCCGGCCTCGGCGAAGACCCCGATGATCAGCCCGATCGACAGCCAGGTGAGGTCGCGCCGGTAGGGGCGGCGCCGCCACGCCGCCAGCACGGTCGCCCCGCACAGGACGACGAGGACCACCACCACCATGCGGTTGCCGAACTCGATGAGGGCGTGGAACCGCAGGGGCGGGGTGACCTGCGTCCGGGTGCAGTTCGGCCAGTCGGGGCAGCCGAGGCCCGAGTCGGAGAGGCGCACCGAGGCCCCGCTCACGATGTTGAGCAGGATGACGATCGCCGTCGCCCGACTGAGCTGCAGGAAGGCCCGCGGGCCGACACGCGTGGAGAGCACCGGCCGACCATCGTACCGGCGCCAGTTACGGGGGTGCCCTCGGCGGGACACGGGCCTCCCGGGGCGGGGGGGGGCTCCAC
>JAJZJY010000644.1 GCA_021809885.1 Actinomycetes bacterium | reverse complement strand
CGTCGCCGCTACGTGTGGCGCCGATCAGCTCGGCGTCCTCAGCACAGATCACCCCGGCCCGCACGGCCCTGGCGAGCACGAGATCGGGGTGTCCCCACGGCCGGGGCGGGGCAGCGGAGACCGGCTCCGAGCCGGGTCGGGCGCGCTCGGCCAGCTCGGCGTGCAGCAGCCGTTTGGCGCCGGTCCGGGCCAGCCAGCACAGCCGCGCCGCTATGCGTGCCCGGCCCGGTGTGCTGCGGGCAACGGCGGCCAGGAAGGCGGCGAGGGTCTCGGCCTCGATCTCGTCGACGTTCCCGGGGCAGGCCTGCACGAGCGGCCAGGCGGCGCGGCGCAGCCCGGGCAGGAGCACCCCGGCCAGGCCCACCGTCCACGCCCCGCCCTCGGCCTTGGAGCGGGTGACGAGCTCGCCGACGATGGCGTCACGGACCGAGAACGGCATCGAGGGGTGGAGCAGCATCGCCTTCAGCTCGCCGAGCGGGACCGCCCGGTCCGGTAGGCCGGCGAACGCCGTGCCGTCGAGAGCGAGCGGGTGGGGGCCGGTGACGAGGAGATCGAACGTCTTCTCCAAGGTGTCGAACGGCGAGTCGGTGAGGGTACGGCGGCGGGGGGCCATGGGGGCTCCTTTCGGTTCGGAGCTGCCATCGCGCCACGGGGACTACCCCGCTTTTCCCCCGGATTGACCCCACTTGGCAACACCCCGCGACTACCCCGGAAGTGGGGTACTCGCGGGGTAGTCCGTGCCGCCAGACACGTTCTCGCTGGTCAGCGCCGCGGGGTAGTCAACCCGCGAGCGCGGGGTACTCCGCGGGGTAGTCCCGACCGGGTCGTCGAAAGAAATCTCTCGGACAGCCCTTGCGGCGGGTCTGGAGTCGGCGCCCAGGGCCACTACCCCACATGTGGGGTAGTCCGTAAAGAGGCCCCGCGTGGCTCGTGCCACGGCCGTGCTTCTGGGCGAGGCGTGTTGGGTCCGAGTCTGCGGTGGATCGCAATAGTGTTACCAGAACGGCACGGTATCGACGTCTATACTCTCAGGTGAGCGTCAGCACCGTGTTGAAACTGCTACACTCCAGGCATGCCTACCGCCCCCTACGACCGCCTGGTCGAGCTGGCTGCCGATCAGCACGGCTTCGTCCGGACCGAGGACGCTGAGGAGGCCGGGATCCGCCCCGACTACCTCCGCCGGCTGGCGATGACGGGCCGCCTCGAACGGCGGGCCCAAGGCCTCTATCGCCTCACCGCCCTACCCGTGGGTCCGCTCGACGAGTACCACGAGGCCGTCCTTGCAGCCCGCGGCGAGGGGGTCGTGGCCGGTGACGCCGCGCTCGCGCTGTGGGGCCTCGCGGACGTGAACCCCCGGGAGATCGAGGTGATCCTTCCCGCCGGCCAGCGGGTGCGCCGGGCTCACGACCGCCGCTTCCGGCTCCACCAGCGGCGCCTCGACCCAGAGCAGATCGATCAGGTCGACGGGATTCGTGTGCTCGCGCCGCAGACTGCCGTCGAGGAGGCGATCGCCAACGGGCTCGAGGGCAACATGATCGAGCAGGCGATCGCCAACGCCCGGCGGCGAGAGCTCATCGGCGAGCTTGGCGCCGCACGGTTGCGGGTGCAGCTCGCTGACCGCAATGCCCGTGTGCACGGCGCCACGGTGGCCGGGACCAGGCGGTGAGCACCCCGGCGAAGCGGCTGCCCGGTGACCGCACCCACCTGGCCCGGCTTCTCGACGCCTGGGCCAGAGATACCGAGGAGCCGGTCACGTCTGGCCGCCTTCGTCGCCTGGTGGGCGTGACGGCGATCATCCAGATGCTCGACGGGCTGAAGGACGAGGCAGGCCAGGAGCGGATCGCCTTCAAGGGTGGGGCTGCACTCGAGCTCAGGTTTGGCTTTCGGGCCCGGGCGTCGAACGACCTCGACGGCGCGTACCGGGGAGAGGTGAGCGAGGCGATCGGCCTCATCGACGAAGGTGTCCGGAGAGGATGGAGCGGGTTCACCGGCAGGACCAGCGAGGGTGAGCCGATCGTGGGGACGGGACTCGCCGTGGCGCCGGTCCGCTTCCGGGTGAGACTCCTCTACAAGAACAAGGACTTCGTGACGGTCCCTATGGAGCTCTCTCCCGTCGAGGGTCGCTCGCTCGACCAGGTCGAAGTGCTCCCGGCCGCCGTGTCCCTCGAGCCGGTCCAGCTCACCGGCGCAGAGGCGATTCCCTTCCTTCCCCTCCGCTACCAGGTGGCCCAGAAGCTCCACGCCTGCACGGAGGACGTGGGCGAGGAGCGTCCGAACCAGCGGGCCCGCGACCTCGCCGACATCCTCCTCATCGAAGAGCTGGCGTTGAACGACGACCAAATGTCTGGCCTGCGGGACGCCTGCGTCGAGATCTTCGGGCTCCGGGGCAAGCATCTGTGGCCGCCGGTGGTCGTCGCATGGCCGGGTTGGGACGTGATCTGGGGGCGGCTCATGGAGACCGAGCGGCTTGACTACTCGATTGCCGAGGCGGTCGTACGAGTCCAGGATCTCGTGGACCGGATCGACTCGGCCCGACCCTGAGAGGCCGAGGCCTCGCCTCCCGGGTGAGCGACAGCCCCGCAGGGCTCAGGGCCGCGGGGTACGGGTCCGGTGCCGCTCTACCGGGGGAGCCGGTAGCGGCGTGGCCTGTCCCCGACCAGCTCCACTTCGCCACGGGCGGCCATCGTGACAAGCGAGTTCGACACCGCTCCCTGGGACCGGCCGAGTGCCTTGCCGATCGCGCTCGGCCCGAAGTTGTCCCCGGGTCGGGCACCCAGGTACTCCCGCACGAGGGAGCCCAGCTCGCCACGGGCGAGCCGGCCGCTGCTGCCCTCCGTCGCCGCTGTCTCTGGTTGGGCGGTCTCGGGCAGCGCAGGCTCTAGCCCGGCGTCGTCAGGAGCAGTGGGGTCGGAGGCGGCGGGGTCGGAGGCGGCGGAGGCGAGCGACCAGCGGTCCGCCACCCGGACGCCGGCAACCCGCCCGCCAGGGGTGCGCCGGATCGGACCGGTCACCTCCAGCGCGGCGAGGCGCTTGGCCGCGGTGGACTGCCCGATCCCGAGCACCCCGGCGAGCTCCGCGGCGGTCACCTCCGGGCGGGCTGCGAGAGCGGCGGTGATCGTCTCGGTCGAGATCTGCTGGGGTCGTGCCATGGTGGCTCCTTCCGGGTTCGGGTCGAGGTCTTCCTCGAAGGACCTACCTCGGTCTCGGTGACGACATCAAGGCCGAGGCGAATCTTTTCAACCTGACGCCAGAGGGTGCATGGCGCGGATCTCTCCGAAGGGTTTGTCGAAAAAAGGGTCCAAGACCCCTGTTCTATAGGTGACGCTTCTCCGGTCGTGGGCCGCCCATGACCACACCCACCAACCCCCGCCATCCCACCAAGCCGACGGTGCCGCTCGCGCTCTGGCCGGTCGCCCAGACGACCGCCCAATGGCAACGGGCCGGCCGCTACCTGCCCGCCTGCACCGCCCATCCGGGCAAGATGCTCCCCGAGCTCGCCCGGCGCATCGTCACCGAGTACTCGACACCCGGC
>JAJZJY010000643.1 GCA_021809885.1 Actinomycetes bacterium | reverse complement strand
CGGGCGGCCCGGCACGGCTGCCGTGAGTGCCGCCGCCTCGACGGGAGGCGGCCGATGAGCGCCGCCGCCGCTGCCGTGCACGTCGCTGCCGTGCACGTCGCTGCCCAGGGGCTCAGCGGGACGTCGGGGACCCCCGGCGGTAGCTGCGTGGGCAGCCTCGGGCGCATCAACTCGCTGTGCCACGCGTACGGGAGCATCCATATCCCCGTCGACTACCTGAGCATCCTCCCGGTGCTGATCGTCGGTGCCGGCGCCCTGCTCTTGCTGCTGGTGTCGTCACTCCTACCGAAGCGCTCCCGGCCGGGCCTGTACCCCCTGCTCACGCTGGTGGCGGGCGCCCTCGCCGCCATCTCCACAATCTGGCAGTGGATCGACATCGGTAGCCACGGAGCGCGCCAGACGATCGGCGGCCAGGTGCTCTACGACCGCTTCAGCGTGCTGTTCCTGCTGCTGATCAGCTGCGCCGTGATCCTGACGGCCCTCTTCTCCGACAGCTACCTCCGCCAGGAGGGCCTCGACGGCGTCGAGGCCTACGTCCTCATGCTGCTCGCCGCCGCCGGCGGGATGCTCATGGCCGAGGCCGGCAGCCTGGTCATGCTCTTCCTGGGCCTCGAGATCATGTCCATAGCCATGTACGTGATGGCCGCCTACCACCGGAGGCGCCAGCAGTCGGGGGAGGCAGGCCTCAAGTACTTCATCCTCGGCGCCTTCTCCTCGGCCATCTTCCTGTACGGGGTCGCCCTCATGTACGGGGCGACCGGGTCGCTGCAACTGTCCGAGATCGCCGCCTACCTCGCCCGCACGACCATCGTCCACGACGGAGTCCTACTCGCCGGCATGTTCCTCGTGATCGTGGGCCTGGGCTTCAAGGTGTCGGCGGTCCCCTTCCACTTCTGGACGCCCGACGTGTACCAGGGTGCGCCGACGCCGTTCACCGGTTTCCTCGCGTCGGTCGCCAAGGCGGCCGCCTTCGCCGGCCTCCTCCGCTTCCTCTTCCAGACCCTTCCCACCCAGCAGGCCAACTGGCGGCCGGCCATCTGGCTGATCGCCGTGCTCACCCTGCTCGTGGGGTCGGTCATGGCCATCGCCCAGCGCGATCTCAAGCGCATGTTCGCCTACTCGTCGATCAGCCAGGCCGGCTACGTGCTCGTCGGCGTCCAAGCGGCATCGGCACGGGGCCAGGCGGCGGCGATGTTCTACGTGTTCACCTACGTCTTCATCATCGCCGGCACCTTCGCCGTCGTCACCGTGCTGCAGGGCCCGGGAGAGGCGCGCACCGACCTGGCCGCAGTGCGCGGCCTCGGCCGTAGGCAGCCGCTGCTGGCGGCGGCGCTGCTCGTGTTCCTGCTTGCCCAGGCGGGCCTGCCTCTCACGAGTGGCTTCCTCGCCAAGTTCTCCGTGGTAGCGGCGGTCGTGGCCCGTGGCGGGTACGCCCTCGCAGTGATCGCCATGCTGGCGGCGGCGATCGCCGCCTTCTTCTACCTGCGCGTCGCCCTGCTCATGTACTGGCAGGGTGACGGTACAGCGGGGCAGGTGCCGGCTGGCGCCGCAGCGGGCCTCACGCCGCCGGCGGGTGGGGGCGGCATCCCGGCGACCGTGGCATTGAGCGCTGGTGGCACCACGACGACTGCCGGCGATGCCACCGCCGCCCTCGCCGTCGACGAGGGACCCTTCGTCGCCGGGCTGCAACCGGTCTCCTCGCTCGGAGAGGAGCCGGCGACTCCGGAGGCCGCCGCGGAGGAGGTGCTCGCCGCGCCGCCGGCCGAGCTGGCTCCGGTCCCGCTCGCCGTCGGCATCGGGCTGTGGGTCTGCGTGGTGTTCACGATCGTCGCCGGCGTCAGCCCCTGGGTGATCGACTTCGCCCGGCAGGCCACCTCGCTCTTCTAGCCCCCGACTTCTGGTCCAGCGGGGCAGCTGCAGCGTATTCCGCCAGGAGTGCGGGATCGTCCACCGCCCCGGGATCGAGCACTGTCTCGATGGCGGCCCCCTGCAGGACACGCTTGACGGGCACCTCGAGCTTCTTGCCGGTGCGGGTGTGGGGGACGCCCCTGACGGCGATGACGTCGTCGGGCACATGGCGGGGAGATGCCCGGTCGCTGACCGCCTGGCGGATCCGTCGTCGCAGGTCGTCGTCGAGCTCGGCGCCCGGCGCCAAGACGACGAACAGCGGCATCCAGTAGCCCCCGTCGGGCTGCTCCACGCCCACGACGAGCGATTCGGTCACCTCGGGCAGCGCTTCGACGGCCTGGTAGATCTCCGCGCTGCCCATGCGCACCCCGTTGCGGTTGAGCGTCGAGTCCGACCGGCCGTGGATGACGACGCTGCCCCGGTCGGTGATCGTGATCCAGTCGCCGTGGCGCCACACGCCGGGGTAGGTGGAGAAGTACGCGTCGCGGTAGCGAGAGCCGTCCGGGTCGTCCCAGAAGGCCACAGGCATGGAGGGCATCGGCCGGGTGATGACCAGCTCGCCGACCTCACCCCGGAGCGGTCTGCCGTCGGCGTCCCACGAGTCCAGAGCGACTCCGAGGGACGGAGCGGAGAGCTCGCCTGGCCACGTGGGCACCGTCGGCGTGGAACCGACGAAGGCGCTCACCACATCGGTGCCGCCGCTGATGGAGCCGATCGTGACGTGCTCGCCGAGCTCCTGCTGTACCCAGTGGAACGCAGCCGCTGGCAGGACCGACCCGGTGACCCCGAGGAGCCGCAACGCCGACAGGTCCCGTTCGCCAGGATGGGCTCCGGCCTTCTCGCACGAGAGGAGGTAGGCGGGGCTCGTGCCGAGGTAGGCCACCTTGTCACGAGCCGCGATAGCCCACAGGGCGTCAGCGGTGGGCGCTGCCGGGCTGCCGTCGTAGGTCACCACCGTCGCTCCGACCAGCAGGCCGGCGACCTGGAAGTTCCACATCATCCAGGAGGGCGAGGTGTACCAGAAGAAGCGCTCGCCGGCCGTGAGGTCGGCGTGGAGGACGAGCTGCTTCAGGTGCTCCAGCACCACCCCCCCATGGCCGTGGACGATCCCCTTGGGCTTGCCCGTCGTCCCCGACGAGAACAGCACCCACAGCGGGTGGTCGAACGCCACAGGGACCGGCGAGAGGGGACGGTCACCCGCCGTCGCCTGTACCCAGGGAACGACCCCAGGCGGGAGGGCACCGCCGAGCCTCGAGGCCATGATCACGGTCCCCACGCCAACGGCGTCCGCCAACTGGACGGCTGCGTCCCGGCGGTCCTGGACCCTGCCGGCGTGGCGGTACCCGTCGGCTGTCACCAGCACTGTCGGCGACAGCTGACCGAGCCTGTCGGCGGCGGCCGCCGGTGCGTAGTCCTGGCCGCAGGACGACCACACCGCGCCCAGGCTCGCCGTGGCGAGGAAGGCCACGACCGCGTCGGGGATGTTGGGCATGTAGGCCGCCACCCGGTCGCCCGGCCCGACGCCGAGGTCGGACAGGGTGGACGCGAGAGCGGCCACCTGGCGGCGCATCTCCGGCCAGCCGAGGCCCCGCACCCCGGCGGCCGCCGCCGACAGGCTCGGTCAGCTGTC
>JAJZJY010000642.1 GCA_021809885.1 Actinomycetes bacterium | reverse complement strand
CGCCCAGTCGAGCGCCCGGCCGCCCGGCTGGGCGCACTCGTCGGGGGTGTCGTGGGCGAGCGGAACCGCCATCACGTCGCGGCGCACCCCGAGACGCCCCTCGGCCAGGCGGGAGACCTCGGCCGCGAGGTCACTGAAGATGTCGAAGTCGCTGCGTGCCTCCCAGGGCGGGGCGATCGCCGGGTTGAAGGAGTGCACGAAGGGGTGCATGTCGGTGGACGACAGGTCGTGCTTCTCGTACCAGGTGGCGGTCGGCAGCACCACATCCGCGTAGATCCCGGTCGACACCATCCGGAAGTCGATGTCGACCAGCAGGTCGAGCTTGCCCACCGGGGCTTCGTCGTGCCAGGTGACCTCGGTGGGCCGGGCCCCGGGTGGGCACTCCTCCGCCGCCACGGCGTTGTCGGCGCCGAGCAGGTGGCGCAGGAAGTACTCATGCCCCTTGCCCGACGAGCCCAGCAGGTTCGAGCGCCACACGGTGAGCACCCGCGGGAAGTTGGCCGGGTCGTCGGGGTCGACCGCCGCGAAACGCAGCCGGCCGGCCTGCAGCTCGTCGACCACGAACTGTTCCAGTCCCTTCCCCGACGCGTCGACCGCGTCGGCCAGGTCGAGCGGGTTGCGATCGAACGCCGGGTGGGAAGCGATCCAGCCCTGGCGCGCCGCGTAGGCGTTCAAGTCGGCCACCGACTTGCCCGAGAAGCGCCCCTCGCCGAGTGGGGAGGACAGCGAGTCGGCGCCCGCGCCCTCGTAGCGCCACTGGTCGGTCACCAGGTACCAGTAGGGCGTCGCCGGCATGTGGCGGGTGGGGCGCACCCAGTCGTAGGCGAAGGCCAAGGTGAACCAGCCGGTCAACGGGCGGACCTTCTCCTGGCCGACGTAGTGCGCCCAACCCCCGCCGTTGACGCCCTCGCAGCCGCCCAGCATGAGCAGCGACAGGAACGTCCGGTAGATCTGATCCGAGTGGAACCAGTGGTTGGTGCCCGCCCCCATGGCGATCATCGACCGGCCCCCCGACAGCTCGGCGTTGCGGGCGAACTCCCGGGCCACCCGAGCGCACGCCGAAGCGGGGACCGAGGTGATCTGCTCCTGCCACGCCGGCGTGTACGGGGCCTCGGCGTCGTCGTAGCCGGCCGGCCAGTCGCCCGGCAGCCCGGGCCGGGAGACCCCGTAGTGGGCCATCACCAGGTCGAATACCGTCGTCACGAGCCGGTTGCCCACCCGGATGGCCGGGACTCCGCGCCGGAGCACTCCGCCCCCCTGGTCGCCGACGTCGAAGCGGGGAAGGTCGACCGCCACCGCCTCGGCGCCCGGGCGGCCGTGGCACGACAGCGCTGGTCGGGTCTCTCCCAGGTCGAGGTTCCAGAGCCCCTTCCCCTCCTCGCCCCAGCGAAAGCCGATCGACCCGTTGGGCACCACGGGTTCGCCGCTGGCCTCGTCGAGCACGACGGTCTTCCACCGGGCCTGCTCGTCGTGGGCCTGCTCCCTGTTGCCCGCCGCGCCGTCGTGGCCGAGGTCTGACGCGGTCAGGAAATGGTCGGGCACGTACCCTTCGCCACGGCGGCGCAAGGTAACGAGGAACGGCAGGTCGGTGTAGGTGCGGGCGTAGGACTCGAAGCGCGGCACCTGGCGGTCGCGGTAGAACTCGGAGAGCATGACGTGGCCCATCGCCATGGCCAGCGCCCCGTCGGTGCCGGGGTTGGCGGCCAGCCAGTCGTCGGCGAACTTCGTGTGGTCCGAGTAGTCGGGGGAGACGACGACCACCTTCTGGCCCCGGTAGCGGGCCTCGGTCATGAAGTGGGCGTCGGGGGTGCGGGTGATCGGCAGGTTGGTGCCCCATACGATCAGGTAGGAGGCGTTCCACCAGTCGGCCGACTCGGGCACGTCGGTCTGGTCGCCGAACACCTGCGGGGATGCCGGCGGCAGGTCGGCGTACCAGTCGTAGAAGGACAGGATGGTACCGCCCAACAGCGAGTAGAAGCGGGTCCCCGCCGCGTAGGAGGCCATCGACATGGCCGGGATGACCGTGAACCCGGCGGTGCGGTCCGGGCCGTAGGCGGCGACCGTGTGCACGTGAGCGGCCGCCACCAGCTCGAGCACCTCAGCCCAGGTGGCCCGCACGAAGCCGCCCCGGCCCCGGGCGGTCTTGTAGGCCGCCGCCCGCTCGGGATCGCCCGTGACCTCGGCCCAGGCGGCGACGGGATCCCCGCCGTGATTCGCCTTGGCCGCCCGGAACAGCTCGAGCAGGACGCCCCGGACGTAGGGGTAGCGCACCCGGGCCGGCGAGTACGTGTACCAGGAGAACGACGCTCCCCGCGGGCACCCTCGCGGCTCGTACTCGGGCGATCCCGGCCCGACCGAGGGATAGTCGACCGCCTGGGTCTCCCAGGTGATGATCCCGTCCTTCACGTACACCTGCCACGAGCACGACCCGGTGCAGTTCACGCCATGGGTGGAACGGACGATCTTGTCGTGACGCCACCGCTCCCGGTAGAACTCCTCGGCCCGCCGGCCGCCCCGGCGATGCAGCTCCCGTGCGTCGGGCGTCTGCTCGCCGGGCTGGATGTACCTGGCGGCACGAACCAGTCCCGTTTCCGCGAGGAGCCCGTCGTGGACTGCCGTCGTGTTCTCGACGTGACGTGCCATCGCTCTCCGATCCGTCGTCCGGCATCGCCGTTCCCTCGTCGGCGGCGTCGCCCGCAGTCACCCTACGCGATGTCTACCGTCGGATGGAAATACACCGGTAGAGCATGGACTCGACCGCCGGGTCGGGTTACAGTTCTCGCATCCGGCTCTCGGAGAAGCAGGAGCCATGTACGGCAAGGCCGAGGTCGGCGGCCATCCAGTCCATCTGATGCTGGTGGCGTTCCCAGTCGCCGGCTACACCGGTGCCCTCGTCGGGTTCGTCGTCTACGCCGCGAACGGCCATCAGTTCTGGTTGAACCCCCGCGATCGCCCTCGGCATCGCGGGCGCCGGGAGTGCGGTGCTTGCCGCCCTTCCGGAGTTCGTCGACCTCACGTTCGGCGTCCCGCGAAGATCGCAGGCGAAGGTGGTGGGCCTCGCGAACGGGGCACTGAACGTCACGGCCCTCGGGTTGTTCATCGCCGCGGCGGTCATCTACGTGAGCAACTGGAACGGACCACCCGTCGGCGTGACCCTAGGGCTCGCCCTGCCGGCCGAGGGCGTGGCGGTCACCGTTGCCGCCGGGGCGTTCGGCTGGATGCTCGTCCAGACCCACCACGTCGGGGTCCGCCCCACGGTCAACCAAGGACAAGACGAGGACAGCGTCCAGCAAGCGCCGGCGCTCACGATCGTCCGTCACCGCCAAGCGGGCTGAGCGCAAAGGCCACCGGCGTCCGGCGTCCGGCGTCAAGGCCGGCTCGGGCATCACCTCGGCCGAGAGGCGCCAGGGGCGGGGCGCCACGCGCGGGATGCTTCGACGGTACGGCTCAGCGGGTTTCGACGCGCAGCGCCCGCCATCGTCGGTGGGCGTCTTCGAAGTCGACGGCCCGTGCTGATGCGGCCGGGGCGATGGTGACGGTGGGCCG
>JAJZJY010000641.1 GCA_021809885.1 Actinomycetes bacterium | reverse complement strand
GGGGGGGGGGGGTGTTTGGGGGGCCGTGCTCTCACGACGGGTGGATTATCGGGCCGTCCGAGCATCGGCTTGGATGACGTGGACAGCGACATCATCGAGCATGACCAGGGCAACGTGCACGGAGGCCAGGGCGGTGTCGAGCGCGATCCAGGTGGCAGCGTCTGACGAGCCGAAGTCAAGCTGGCGAAGGGAGGCGGCTACAGCTTGGAGCTGATCGGTCAGTGTGGCAACGCCGGGGGCCGCGCGGCACGGTGAAGTGAGCGATGCCGGGTCCTGTTCTGTCGCGATGACGGTCACGGTCATGATCTCTCCTGTAGTCGGCCCCTGTACTGGAGCAGCCGAGGTGTCCGCTCGGTGCCTGGGAAGTAACTCGGGCGTCCGGTTGGGGGCGTCTCTGTTCAGGGCGACGGGCGCCATCAGGCGGCTGTTGTGCGTTCGGGTTTGGTCGGGCCAGCCGCAGTGGCGGAGGGTCTGAGCTGCACGGCTACGCCGCCACGAGGATGGTCGGACGCGTTGATGTGGACGATGTCGGTCGGCGTTCCCTTGCTGATGGCGATCTCGATGAGGTCGTCGACGATGTCGTCGATCACACCGGGGATCTCGGGGTTGTCGACGATCTGGAGCGTCCCGTCGCCGAGTGTTCGTGCCGGGACCATGTACCCTCGTTGGACCCATAGGTGCTCGACTTTGCCTGCGAGGACTGCCGGAAGGGCGGTCTCGGCTCCCCATGCGAGCTGGCGTTGGCTGTCGGCCTGTTCGAGCCTGGCGGCTTGTGCGTCTGCGAGCTGTCGGTGCCAAGCGTCGACCACGGGTGCGACGAGCCGCTCTACGTCGTGTGCGGAGGGGCGTGTCTGCATCCGCTGGACGTGACCGATCAGGTCTCGTTCGTGGTGGGACCGGCGGTGGAACAGGGCGACCAGGCGCGGCCCGCCGACGACGACGAGCGGGAGCGAGCCGGTGACTGCGCATCGCGTGTCGAGCGCGTCGTCGGTCATTCGGACGCTCGCTTGGAGTCGGTGGTGACGCAGCGACCATGGTTCGACTCGGCCGGCGTCGCCCCGGCCGATGCCCCGCCGGGGCGCTGTGAGAGCGCCTGTCGTGTGGGCGTCGCTGACGTCGGTGAGCGAGTGTCCTCGACCTTCGAAGAGGCGTGGTCCAGCTCCGCCGAGGACGGCAACTCGGTATCGGGGGGAGGACTGGAGCGCGTCGAAGAGGTCTCGGGTGGCGAAGGTGGGGTCGATCACGACCCGCTCTTTGGGCTCCAGGGGGAGCCGGATGATCGTGAGCTGCCTGGCGCTCACGAACACCGCGATCCCGGCGTCGGTTGGGCCGCCCTCGGCGGCGGCGACGGCCCGGGCGAGACGATGCTCAAGGTTGCTGAGGTCGCCGCCTCGCACCTCGAGGCTGAGGCGCTGGCGGGCCTTGTCGGCGAGGCGGCGGAGGCGGGCTGCGTCAAGTGAGGTCATCGCCTTGGCCGGCATGGTGTCGAGTAGAAGGGACACCGAGGGCTCTGACACGGCGGACTGCAGCGCTCTAAGTCGCAGCCAGGTGAGGTCGCTTTGTGCTGCTTGGAGCTCGTCGCGAAGGTCGAGCTCTTCGTCGGCTCGGGAGCGGTGGTCATTTCTCAGGTGGTACTCCACTTCGGTGCGGAACTGGAAGATGAGCGGGCAGATCGGGCAGTGCGAGACGGACATGGTGGCTCCTCGGTTGTAGTGGTCTGATGCCAGGTCTCATGGCAACACCAGCAGGTGGGGGCGGCGTCGAGGACCTGTGGAGGTGGTGTGGAGACCGCGCCGTATCGGGTTGAGCCACCGCGGTCGGGGATCCCCGTTGCTGGCCGCCGCCGCTGGGCCGAGCGGCGGAGACCAGGGAAACCCCTCGCTGTCCTGGGAGGGCCAATACTGTGCCGGGGAGGGAGGTGACCAGGTGATGCCCACGGTGATGGTCGTCGAGGACGAGTACAAGCTGCGAGAGCTGGTCCGCTCTTACCTCGAGCGGGAGGGGATCGTCGTGTTCTCGACCGCGTCGGGGGCCGAGGCGATCGGCTTCGCCCGTCGCAGCCCGGTGGATCTGGTGGTGTTGGACCTCGGGCTTCCCGATATCCCTGGTGAAGAGGTGGCGCGCGAGCTGCGCTCGTTTTCGGATGTGCCGATCGTGATGCTGACGGCCAAGAGCGAAGAGCGGGACCGCATCACCGGCCTCGAGGTCGGCGCGGATGACTATGTGACCAAGCCGTTCAGTCCGCGCGAGCTGGTGTTGCGGGTCCAGGCCGTCTTGCGGCGGGGCCGGGCGATACCCGAGGAGGCGGCCGTAGCTTCCTATGGGGAGGGTCTGCTGGTGATCGACGAGGACCGCCGCCGGGTGGAGGTGCGCGGCGAGCCGGTCGAGCTGACGCCGACGGAGTGGGGGATCCTCGTGGCGTTGGCGGGGGCGCCGGGTCGGGTCTACAGCCGCTACGAGCTGATCAACCGGGTGCGCGGCTATGAGTTCGAGGGCTATGAGCGCACGATCGATTCGCATGTGAAGAACCTGCGCCGAAAGGTGGAACCCGATCCTGCCTCACCGCAGGTGGTGCAGACGGTGCTGGGAGGCGGCTACCGCCTCGGTCTGCGGCGCGACCGGTAGCGGCGGTGGCGACCAGGCGGCTCGGTGCGCTTGGGACCCGACTCGCTGCCGCGTTCGTCGCGGTGGCGGTGGCGGCGGTCGCCGTGGTGGCTACGGTCACCCTTCTTGCGCAGCGCTCAGACGTGGCGAAGCTGGCTGGGGCGAGCCACCAGCGCACCGCTGCTGCGATGACCTCGGCGCTTGACAACGCCTACCGGGCCCGTGGCGGCTGGTCGGGCGCCGACCTCCAGCCGGCGGTGGCGCTGGCCGGCGACGCCGGCGCCGAGGCCGAGCTTCAAGGCGCTGACGGGGCGGTGCTGCTGCGCAGCGGACCGGCCGGGCTGCTCGGCTCGCCCGGCGTCGCCCGGTTGAGCAGGCCGCTCGTCGTGCAGGGCCGGCCGGTCGGGCTGCTTCGCCTCGCCTTTCCTTCCGGGGGTCTCAGCCCGGCCGACCGGCGGCTTCGAAGCGAGCTCGCCACGGCGGTGGGGTTGAGCGCCGGGCTGGCGGTGCTGGCCGCGTTGGTCGTGGCGGTCGTGGTTACCAGGCTGCTGGTACGGCCGATTCGTCGCCTGACGACGGCGGCCCGGGCCATCGGGGCGGGCCGAAAGGAGCTGGCTGGTCTCGGGGTAGCCGGCCCGGGCGAGCTCGGCGAGCTCGCCCGGGCCTTCGAGGCCATGGTGGCCTCCTTGGAGCGCGAGGAGCAGCTCCGCCACGCCATGGTGGCCGACGTGGCCCACGAGCTACGGACCCCGATCGCCGTATTGCAGGGAGAGCTCGAGGCCTTGGTGGACGGGGTGCACGAACCGAACCTTCCGACGCTGTCCTCGCTGCACGAAGAGATCCTGCGGCTGGCGCGGATGGTCGAGGACCTCCAGACCCTGGCCTCGGCCGAGGCGGCGGGCCTCAGCTTGGAGCGCCATCCCGTCGACCTCGCCACGGTGGCC
>JAJZJY010000640.1 GCA_021809885.1 Actinomycetes bacterium | reverse complement strand
TCGAGGCGGGCAGCGCGGGCTGGACGGCGCCGGTGGTGCTGGCCGGCTTCGCCGTCTTCGCCGCCGGCGCGACCGCCTTCGTCTTGATCGAGCGCCGGGTGGCCCGCCCGATGCTCCCGCTGTCGCTGTTCTCCTCGGCCACCTTCTCGGCGGCCTCCGCAGTGGGCCTGCTCATCAACCTCGGCTTCTACGGCGAGCTGTTCGTGATGAGCCTGTACCTCCAGACTGTGCGCGGACTGTCCCCGCTGCTCGCCGGGCCGGTGCTATTCCCGGAGGTAGCCATGGCCGTCGTCGGCTCGACCGTCTCGGGGCGGGTGATGGCCCGGAGCGGACCGCGCCTGCCGATGCTGGTCGGCCTCGGTCTCGGCGCCGCCGGGCTGCTCGGCCTGCTCGTCGTCGGCGCGCACAGCGCCTACGGGTTGCTGGTGGCACCGTTCATGGCCACCGGGCTCGGCATGAGCCTGACGATGCCGGCTGCCACCGCCGCGGTGATGGAAGCCACCCCGGCCGAGCGGGGCGGGCTCGCCTCGGGGACCGTCAACGCAGCGCGCCAGGTCGGCGGGGTCATCGGCGTGGCCCTCCTCGGCAGCCTCGTCGCACACCGCGCCAGCTTCATTCCGGGGCTGCACGCCGGGATGGTGATCGCCGGGGCAGCCTTCCTCGCCGGCGCAGCGCTGAGCGCGCTCGGCGTCGAACGGAGACGCGGTGCGGCAGGAGCGGGCAGCCCGTCCGGCCCGGGGTGGACACGACCACAGTGACCGGCTGACACAACCAAGGCGGCGACGCCCAGCCTGTCGCCGTTGGCGCTCTCCCATCGAGTCTGGGTAGTACCGCCCTGAGGAGATGAGCTACCGGCTCAGGGCACCTCACCCCGGCCTGGTGGAGCAGTTCGGTATACGTGGCGAGCGCGCGACGGTAGTAGTCGATGTCCTCATCGCCCTCCAGAGCGAGTGCGACCGAGAGCACTTCGACGAGCGCTGCGGAGGACTCCCCGGCGTCGGACAGCGCCAAGGCAAGGAGGAGGCGGTTCGCTGAGCGCTCCGGCCAGCGGCGGCAGACCTCCTGATGCAGCGCAACGGCCCCCGCAGCGTCGCCCGCCACCCCGCAAGCAGCTTCCGAGTCGCACCAGAGCCCGGTACTCCACCTCCGGGCTCAGGTCGCAGGCCGCTGCCCGCCGGTACACCGGGATCGCCTCCGGCTCCCGATCCGCGGCGTCGAGCGCCGACGCGTACTCGAACGCCGCGAGCCCGTCGTCGGGCGCCGCCTCCCATAGACGGGCGGGCTCGTCGAGAGACCTATCGCCCATCTCGGCAGCATCGCGCACCCGAAGACCGGCGGCATCCTGCCCAGGGCCTCAGCGTCGAGTGTTCCGTTCGGGGATCCTTGGCCTGCGGGCGTGCGCCACGAGGGCGCACGTATTGAGTGGCTACGTAGTAGGAGGACCAGCAGATGGTCATAGCCCAGGCAACTGCCCAGCGCCTGTCCCCACCCCGACATGCGTCGCCGGCAACGGCGGGGTGTGAAGCTCGGGAGAGAAGCCCAAGGGTCCCCGCTCCATCCGGGGACCACAGGCGAGGGGAAGGCCGGACGGGTGAACAACCGTGAACCCTCGATGATGCCTCGTTGGACCGAGTGGCGCACGACTGGCTGCTCCACCTCGTCGGCCACCTGAGCTCCACCCCGCCGCCGTCCCCGCAGTCGCAGTGCGGATCGGCCAGGAGCCGCGCGTGCCCGTCAGCCCCGTCCGCTCAGCCTGCCGGCCGAGTGTTCCGGGATCGCTTCGCACCTCCACGCGGCCCACCAGCTGGCCTTCTGGCTGGATCATGGGACTGTGGATCTCCGAGGCCGTCGCGCTGCTCGTCGGCGACGTGGTCGACCTCGGCGAGTACGGCATGTTCGTCGTCCAGGGCCAGGCGGCCGCACCTTCCAGGTCCGCGACGACACCGCTGCCATCGTCGGCGTCGACCGCATGCCGACCGTTGTGGTCAAGCCTCACAGGGCATCCATCACACGTCGCCGATGGGCTGCTCTGCAGTCGGACGTCTCGCGGCCGGAGACGTAGCCGTTGGTCCGAAGGGCCGTCGTCCACAGGGAGGGCGCGGCGCGTTGGTGTTCCGCCTGGTTCCTGGGCCCGAAGAGCGCACTCCGCATTCCGAGCGCGATCGGTCTATCCTCGGCGTCCAGGGTTTCGCCCGAATGGCGCCCCGGAGCCTGGACTGTGGTTGTAACCTGGGGGGCAGCATGTCGTCGACCGAGCCTGCCCCGACGGCTCCGAGGGAGCGCCTGGAGCTACCCGTTGCAGAGTTGCTCGATCGGGCGCGGCCGTTCCCGCCGAGCGGGGAGATGCGCATCGACGACGTGTCAGAGGAAGAGGGCGTCGCCTTCCTCGCCGCGCTCGGGGCGTGACGGCCCGGCCGGCTCGCGGCCCGGTCTGATCGACACCGACGTCTATGGTGCCCAGCTTGTTCCAGGCTCGGCTCTTGCTGTCCGATACGAGCCGCTCATCGTGCCGCTCATCGTCGGGCGCCCTGTGTTCATCTCGTTCCAGACGGCAGCCGAGACCGTCCATTCCGGTCTCGACCTTGTGGGGATCTATGCGCGTCTTCGGGTCGAGTGCGAGCGGGCTGGTCATGCCTTGAGCCAGCGGGTCCACGACGCTGACCGACGGGTGACAGCCACGGCGATCCGCCTCGGGATCCCGCTGGTTCCGAACGACGCCGTCTTCCGGGATGCTCCTGGCCTGGTACTGGAAGCGGCCCCGGCAGCATGATGACCGGATGATCCGGGCCGGCGCCGGGCCCGCTCCTTGGGAGCGTGAGGGCGGTTCGACCTGGCACGGCTCCCGGTCATTATCGACCGGGCGGCGTTGTACGCCGAACGCGTGAGTAGTGCGCCGCCATAGCGGCTGCATTATGCAGAGCCGGCGCCCACGGTGTTCGCGTGAGCAGAGGAGCGGGCATCCGCGAACGAAGGATGTCACCTCCACCATTGGTTGGCTCGGCGGCCGCCCGGTGTCCGCAGCGGGTTGCGGTCGTACTGGAAGGTCGGTCTCGGGCGGTTCACCCGGGGTAGCGGCTTGCAGTGGTAGTGACGGTGGGGATCTTGATGGGCGGGGCGGTGGTTGTGGTGTCGCTGGGCTGCGGTCCCCTGGTCAGCCCGCCAGACCGTGATCGCGGGCGTAGGTAGCGGCCTGGATCCGGTCGCGGCTGGCGGTCTTGGCGAAGATCCGGTTGACGTGAGTCTTCACGGTCGCTTCCGCCACGTACAGCTCAGCGGCAATCTCGCTGTTTGTGCGGCCCCGGGCGATCAGGGTCAGGACCTCCGCCTCTCGCTCGGTGAGGCCGTCGGGCAGCGACCGGCGGCCTGGCGGGGCCGGTCCCTGCGAGCCCCGGGCGGCCAGGAGCAACGCTGCGTGCGCCGCTTTGTCGAGCACGGATTGGCCGGCGGCGGCCGCGTCGAGAGCTCGGCGGATGTCGGCACGCGTGGCGTCCTTGGTGAGGAACCCCGACGCTCCCGCGCCTAGGGCGGCGAGGATCGTGGCGTCGTCGGC
>JAJZJY010000639.1 GCA_021809885.1 Actinomycetes bacterium | reverse complement strand
AGGCGAGGAAGCCCGTCGAGACCTCGACGCCGAGCATCTCGGCGAGCGCCTCCTTCGTCCGCTCGAAGGGCAGGTGCTGGCGGTGCAGGAGGTAGAGGGCGATCGCCCGGATGTTGGGCCCGTAGCTTCTCTTGGGGTGGCGAAGGGAAGGGCAGGTGAGGCTGACCAGGCTGTGTGGTGGATGTTGGTGACGCTCTATTCCGACCCACACCCGGCCATCGAAAACCGCCTGAGAGGGTTCACCTCAGCCCCAGTGGCGGTTCGTGCCAGACCTCGCCGGTGAGCGGGCTGTGGCGAAGCCACCGGAACCTCTTGTGGGCGGCCTGGGCGCTCACCCCTAGCGCCTCGCCGATCTCTGTCCACGTGCATCCGGCGTCCATCGCCGTCGCCACCGCCGCGTCGCGCCGGGGCTCGAGCTCTGCCAGGAGGGCCGTGATCATTTTGATGCTCTCAATAGCGGGACGGCTGCTCATGGCCTATCAACCCGGGTTGATGGGTTGGTCGCTGTCGAAGGCGGTCGGTCCCCAACGCATGGGCGTCTGTGGTCAGCTTCTTGGTGACCGGTTGACGGCGCCCATGAGCTCTCGGTTCATGGCCCGGGCGGCGTCGAGTGTCTCGGCGAGCTCGGTGGTCTCGGCCTCGAGCACTGCCACCTGCTTTCGGAGGCGGGCGTTGTCCGCCTCCAGCTCGGTGCAGCGCTGCTCCGACTGGTCGAGGAGCAGACCGTGATTGCCGCTCCGAGCGAGGTCGGCGCGTGCTCCGAGGTCACGGGCGAGGCGGGCACGCAATAAGTCGACCTCTTGGCTCAGCTGGCGGGCCTGCTCTTTGGCGTTGGCCAAGTCGGCACGGAGGCTGTGGTCGGTGACAAGTGAGCTGGCCGGCAAGTGCCAAGACCGTTGTGCGCCGGCCTGGCGCTGACGGTCCCTGGCGGCGGCGACAGCGGCGGACAACTCGGGGTGGGCGTAGAGCAACGATGTCGATACTCCAGCGCGACGGGCGACGGCGGGGAACGTGACCAGCTCCCCGGCCTCGATCATGGCCTGGATGGTCTCGGTGGCCCGCTGCTTCTTGACCCGGGCGTCGCGTCGTCTCACCGCGGCCAGGACCGCGCTGTTGTCAGCCATGACCGTCGCCTTCCCGGCGCCGCAAGAAGGCCACCGGCACCGACTGACGAGCTTTGCGGAGCGTCTTGGACGCTTCATCGACCACAGCCCGCTCGCCGTCGGGGAGCTGGTCGAGAGCGGCCTGGTGGTTGCGGATGTGATCGACGATCACCATCAGTTGACGGGTGACACCTTCCACCATCCACTCTGCGGCCCCGGCGGCCAGCATCGTCTCCCGCTCCCGGCGCAGGTCGTCGGCATAGGCAGACAGCTCTGGCAGGTAGGAGGGATCTGACTCGAAGTGGGGGCATCCCGCACACTGGTAACGGATGGGGCAGGCCTGACCGCCGGCACGGACATTGGTGGGCTCGGAGCATTTGCCCATTGGCACCGCCGCCCAGCTCAACTCTTCGCGCAAGCTGGCGATCCGGGACCCTTCGGCACCCCAGGGGCGAGTGACGCCTCGGTTGTCCACGGTGTAACGGCCCATGCGTTCCATGGCCTCTCGTTTTCGGGTCTCTCCCACCGAGTAGTAGCCGAGGGTGGTGTTGAGGCTGCGATGGTCCATGAGGTCCCGCAGCACCGAGGGCGCCACCCCCTCGTCAGCCAAGGTCTGTGCCCAGGTATGACGGAAGGCATGGGGATAGATGCTTCCGCGATCAAAGGGGACTGGCTCGCCTGTCTCGTCGAAGATGCCGGCGTCGATACGAGGAATGTGATCGATCCAGACCCGCATCCAGTCGTGGATCTGGTGCTGGGAGAGGTGAACGGTCCCGTTGAGGTTCTTGGTAGGCCGGGGCAGCAGCCACAGCTTGTCCCTGGCAGTGTGGGGGAAGCGGTGCACCACCCAGGACTGCTGAGCCCGGATGGCGTCGACCAGGCAGGTGTCGGCCAAAGGCAGACGCCGGCCCATCCTCGCCGCCTTGTGATTGTCGTAGACAAGCACTGCCTTCGCGTGCTGATCGACGCTGAGGCAATCGAGGTGCAGGCTCGCCACCTCTCCCACACGTCGTCCGGTGCCTTTCAACAGCTGGTAGGCAAGCACCGCCATCTCACCTGCTCGATCGCCCAGTACGCCCAGACCGCTGGGACGCGGTCCCCCGGAAGGGTTGCCCGGGACGCCACGCAACACGTCGAGATGGCCGTCGAGCTGGGCCACCACGTGGGCGGGCAACGCCCGACCCCCGTCGCCGTCTACGACCTTTCCGCCGTCGCCGCGCCGGAAGCTGAACGCCGGCGCCAGCGTGGGGACGAGCCCCATCTCCCTGGCCTCCCGGATCACCAGGGCGCAGTTCTTGACGATGCCGACGGCTCGTTCTGAACCGTAGGGCTGGCCGGTGCGAGCCGCAGGGACGACGCGAACCCTGGCCAGGAATCGCTCGACATCGGCGCGCCCGAGACAGGCCGGGTCTTCCCCACCGCCGGGGGAAGTCGCCAACACCGCCGCGAGCACGCCCAGAGCGTGGACATGGTGTTGGACGGTCGAATCTGTTCGCCGACCCAACGCGGTCGACGCCCACCCCTGGGCCGCTTCCTTGAGCCACCCCTGGCGGATGGGAGAGAAGTCCAAGCCGCCGGAGCGACCGAACACCCGCAGATCCCACACATCACGTTCTTGTTCGTCTCCTGGGTCGGCATAGGCGAGGCGGACACGATCGAAGACGTAGCGAGCGAAGCGGCTCGACCCGGCATCGGTAGGCCAGCCGTGGTCCATCCGGCCGCTTTCAATGTCGGTCACGGAGGCGACGGCCGTTGCTCGGAGCAGATCGACGAAGCCGCGCATGTCCTCGCTGCCGGTGCGGATCTGATCGTCCATCCGACAGCAGATGCCGTGCAGCAACTCCAAGCGGACCAACACTGGCACGCCCCGCAAGCTGAGGACCTTGTGGTTGGCGGGCTGGCGAACGCGGGCCAAGAAGGTCTGGAAGTCTTCGCCTTCGGGGCGTCCTTGTTCGACCCAGGCACCGTAATGTGCCTCGCACAGTCGAGTCCGGCGGTAGACGGCCTCGAGGTAGCAACACGCCGCTGCGCAAGCACCGAAACTGTCCAGCGGCCGGGCTCGAGCCATGTAGTCGTCGAAGCAGACACCGCGCCGACGCCCGGTCAACCACATGGCAAGGTGACCACGGCAGAGGCGCTGGATGCCGTGGGCGGGCCGGGCGCAGCGCAGGCCGCTGGCATCGGTAACGGCACATGGCCCTTCGTGGTGACGTCGCCGGACAGTATGGACCTCGCCGGTGGCCAGCCAGTCCTCCACGCTGGATCGACTCGAGCGGGCGAACTGACCGGCGTGGGAGACGCACAGCGGAGACGGTCCGCCGGGCACCTGGTTGGGGCAGTCCGCCACCACACAGGCGTCACGGCGCGTGAGAAGGCCGCCGGGCCGAGGCAGCAGCAGCTGCCGGTCGCGGTCCCACTGCTCACCAAGGCGGTCCTCGTTCACCAAA
>JAJZJY010000638.1 GCA_021809885.1 Actinomycetes bacterium | reverse complement strand
GGTCGCGAAGGTCCAGTCGGTCGGACGCATCGCCGCGGCGAATCCCGCGGCGATCGCCTCCTGGCCCAGCGAGAGGTGGCTGGTGCCCTTGACCAGGTTCTCGAGGAACAGGTCGTAGGCGCGCTGCTCGAACAGCCGCAGCTCCAGCTGTCGGCGGTAGAGGGCGACCTTGGCGTCCAGGTCGGTGGCGGCGTCGGTGACGGCGGTCATGGCATCTCCTAGTACTTGTTCGCGATCATCAGTTCTTGGGCGGGGAAGCGGGTCAGGATGGCCGGGCCGTCCTCGGTGACCACGACCTCCTCCTCGATGCGCGCGGCGGACACGCCGTCGCTCGCCGGGCAGTAGGTCTCCAGGGCGAAGACCATGCCCACTTGCAACTCGATCGGGTCGCGCAGGCTGTTCAGGCGACTGATGATCGGCCGCTCGTGGAGCCCGAGCCCCAGCCCGTGGCCGAACTGCAGCCCGAACGCGGCCATCTCGTCGGCGAAGCCGAACTCGGTGGCGGCCGGCCAGGACCGCGCGATCTCGTCGGTGCCGACCCCCGGCTTGACCAGGTCGATGGCCCGGTCCATCCACTCGCGTGCGCGGGTGTAGGCGTCGTGCTGGACCTCCGTGGCGCTGCCGACCGACAGGGTGCGGTAGTAGCACGTCCGGTACCCGTTGAACGAGTGGATGATGTCGAAGAAGGCCTGGTCGCCGGGACGGATGATGCGGTCGGTGAAGTTGTGCGGGTGCGGGTTGCAGCGCTCCCCGGACACCGAGTTCACCGCCTCCACCTGGTCCGAGCCCATCTCGTAGAGCCGCTGGTTGGCCAGGGCCACAATCTCGTTCTCGCGTACGCCGGGCTTCAGCGCCTCGAAGATGTCCTGGTAGGTGCCGTCCACCATGGCCGCGGCCTGGGAGAGGAGCATGATCTCGTCGGGGCCCTTGATCAGGCGCGCGTCGAGCATCGTCTGCTGGGCGTCGCGCACCTCCACGCCAGCCGCCTGCATCTCGGTGAGGAAGGGGAGTTCGACGATGTCGATGCCCACCGGTTGACCGAGCACGCCCGCGTCCGCCAAGAGCCCGACGATCTCCTTCACCGCGGACTCGAAGAGTCCCACGCGCGGGGCGATGGCCCCGCGCAGCCCGAGCATCCCGGCCCGGCAGTTGTCGGGTTCGAGCCACGGCGCGTAGAGCTTGTGGTGGCGCGCCGCGGAGCCGAAGTCCCACACCATGGGCTCGCCGCCGCGCGTCAGCAAGCAGTAGCGCGACATCTTGTCGCCGAGCGCTCCGCCGATCCACGTCCCGGTCACGTAACGGATGTTGTAGAAGTCGAAGAGCAGCAGCGCGCCGAACTCACTGGCCTCGAGCGCCGCACGGGCACGGGCCAGCCGGTACTGGCGCAACCGCTCGAAGTCCACGCGCGCCTCGAAGTCCACGCCCATGTGACCGGGCGTGTTCATCGTCGGTCCGAATCCCTGCCTCACGTCGCCACCCCCAATCCGTCGTCCACCGCGACGTTCTCCGGCTCCAGCACGAGTCCGGCCCGGCGGGCCTGTTCGACCAGCAGCACCGCGAAGTCCTCCTTGTCGTACCCCGCGCCCAGCGCGCTCACGACCAGCTCGGTGCACAGTGCCGCCACCGGCATCGCCACGTTGAGCTCGCGCGCCGCCGCCATGCCGAGGTCGAAGTCCTTGCGCAAGAGCACCGGCGTGAAGGTCGGCGTGAAGTCCAGGTTCACGAAGGCCGGCGACTTGTAGCGAGTGAACGAAGAGCCCATGATCGAGTTGTTCAAGAACTCGAGGAACGCGTGACGGCTGATGCCGCCACGCTCGGCCAGGACCGTGATCTCGGCCAGCGTCTGGGTGACGACGCCGAGGAACATGTTGTGGCAGATCTTCACGAGCCGTGCCACCTCGCCCTCGCCCACGTAGGTCACCCCGTGCCCGAGGGCCTCGACGTACGGGCGCACCGTCTCGAAGGCCGCGAGTGGGCCGGAGACGGCGAGGGTCAGCTTGCCCGACGCCACCACCTTGGGGTTCCCACTCACCGGCGCCGCCAGGAAGTCCGCGCCGCGCACCGCGCAGGCCTCGCGCACCGTCGCCGACGTCTCGCTCGACACGGTCGAGCAGTCGACGACGACACGCGGCGCCGACAGCTCGTCGGCGAGCACGCCCTCGGGCCCGATGGTCACGTCGACCAGGTCGGCGTTGGCGGACACCATGATGAAGACGACGTCACAGCTTGCCAGGTCGCGCGGATGGTCGACCACGGTCGCGCCGAGGGCGCCGAGGGCCTCCGCCTTGGAGCGGGTCCGGTTGGTCACGGACACGTCGTAGCCCGCCTCTATCAGACGCCGAGCCATCGCCGTGCCCATCCGACCACAGCCGACCCAGCCGATGCTCAGTGCTCCCTCGCTGCGTGCGTCCTCGCCCATCACTCCACCGTCCTCCCTACGCACCGGCGGGCGCGCCCGCCTCAATGGAACCACCCAGGTAGAGCGCTGCGATCTCCGGGTTGTGCAGCACCTCGCTGCCCGTACCGCTCAGGCGCACTCGTCCGTTTTCCAGCACCACGCCGTGATGACTCATCTTCAACCCCTGCCGCGCGTTCTGCTCCACGAGCAGTACCGTGCGTCCCACGCTATTCATCATCTTGATCGTGTCGAACATCGAGCGCAACGTCTTGGGATCCAGGCCCATCGAGGGCTCGTCGAGTACCACCAGTTCGGGCTCGAGCATCAGGCAGCGCGCGAACTCGACCAGACGCTGCTGACCCCCCGAGAGGCTGCCGGCCTTGTCCTTGGCGCGCTCGGCGACGATCGGGAAGAGCTCGCGAATGGTCGCCAGGCGCGTGGCGATGCGTGAACGATCCCTCACCAGGAAGGCGCCGAGCTCCACGTTCTGCTCGACGGTCATCTCGCGAAAGAGGCTGTGATTCTGGGGCACCTGGACGATCCCGAGCCGCAAGATCTGGCGCGGCGTCAACCCCACCAGGGGCGTCCCCTTGAACCACACCTGACCTTGGCGCGGGCGCAGCAGCCCGCTCACCGTCTTGAGTAGGGTCGACTTGCCCGAACCGTTGGGGCCCACGATGCAGGTGATCCCCCCGTGTTGCACCTCGAAGTCGACGCCCTTCAGCACGTCGCCGCCGCCGTAGCCCGCCACGACGCCCTCGAACCGTAGGAACGCGGTGTCAGCCATGCTCCGCCTCCGCCATGACCTCGAGCTCGTCCTCGTCGTAGCCTCCACCGAGGTAGGCGTCGAGCACCGCCGGATTGCTGCGCACCTCGGCCGGCGTACCCGTCACGAGGTTGGTCCCCTGGTGCATCACGGTCACCGTCGCGCACAGATTCATCACGAACTCCATGTTGTGCTCCACCACGACGAAGGTCTTCCCCTGACTGTTGAGAACCTTGATCTTCTCGGCGATCTCGTTGATCAAGGTGAGGTTGACCCCACCGGCCGGCTCGTCGAGCAAGATCACGTCGGGGTTCGCGACCAGTACGTACGCCAGCTCCAGCAACTTGCGCTGCCCGTACGAGAGGGCGCCGGCCTCCATGGCCGACAG
>JAJZJY010000637.1 GCA_021809885.1 Actinomycetes bacterium | reverse complement strand
CTCTCTACCTCTCGTCGCCTCGTCGTCGTCCCAGATGTGTGGAATGGCTGCGTGAACAGGTAAAACGTCGTCTAGCGTGTCTAGAATGGCGTGTGTGTCACGGAAGCGTCGTTCTGGGACGACGATACTGCGAAGGGTGTTGCGGGCTTCTCAGGGCATTCTAGAGGGCAATGCGTGGACTGTGGGTGCGGTGCTGGTGCGGGCGATTCGGTGAGAACTGGAATGCTGAGAACGGGAATGCTGAGAAGGCTCTCAGGAAGAGAAGAGGCCGAGAGCGACGAGTCCGGCGATCACGCCGGCGAGGGTGCCGGAGGAGACCTGGGGGCCGACTGCTGAGGCACCAAAGAAACCAAGTAATTTACCGACAGGGGCAATTACCACTGATCCTCCACTTGCCGTACCGTGACTCGTCTCACAATCAATTATTACGTCGCCAGTACCTTCATTATTTATCCAAAGATTAGCACTATTCGTATTGCCACGTACCCAGATGCTAATTCCATTACTACCGAATTCATATAATTGCACCCCACCGGATGTCCCCGTATTCGATACCATGCTGACACCGCCGGTGCCTTTCGATATCAGACCGGCGCCATTGACATTATTACCTACAAGATATGCTCCTGTGCCACTTTGATCCTCAAGCCAAATACCCATCGTGTCGCCACTCGGCGCTTCGACCGTGAATCCACCTGACTGAGTGAGATCCCCCGGGCTGACGGTCAGTCCGGTACCGCTGAGAGACTTAGGACCCCCGCTAGGGTCCCCCCGATGCTGAACTGGTCACCGTGAGACTCGCGGGGATCGAAGGGCCGGTGTAGGGCGTGGGGCTCTCCACCGAGTCGTTCACGCCCGAGAGAATCATCGTGATCTGCTCGCCCGCCAGGGTCGTCGCCAGGGTCGCCGTGAGCTCGAGGTTCTGGCCGGCCATCATCTGGAAGGGTCCCGCCGGGCCGGGCGCGTAGAGCACGCCGAAGTTCTGGGCGCCGAGATTGACCGTGAACTGACTTCCCGAGGGCGACCCGAGCACTGTCACAGTGCCCTGCCATACTCGATTGAGTCTCGGCCCGTTGAGGACCATCGTCACCGAGCCGTCAGCCTGGACGATTCCCGTGGCCGACTCGTAGAGCTGAATTGACGTCATGCTCCCCCCTCTGTTGCCGGCGCCGCCGCCGACCTCGACGGTCGGGGCACGATCGCCCCGGCCACCGTGACCGGCGAGAGGCCCCGCGCCATCGAGACCGCGCCGATGACCATGACCAGCGCTCCGCCCGCGACCGCCAGGCCCCCGATGAGCGCCTTGAGTTGGCAGTGTGTGAAGGAGAAGCCTCCGACACCGAGCACGCCGCCGAACCCGAACACCTTGCCTTTGGCGGCGCAGCCCTTGGCCGCACTGGCCGATCCGGCCGCCATCGCCTGCGCTCGCGTCTGCGAGCCGAGCGGACCCGGCGACCCCGGAGCCAGCGCACTGCCGAGAGCACTCGCCCCTGGCCACGTGCTCGCCTGGGCGATCTGCGACGCCGGCGCGGGTCCGAACGTGCCGACCTCCGACGCGGCGGCGATCCCCGAGGGGATGTAGTTCGCGATCGAGGCGCCCCCCATGATGGGCGTCGGTGTCTCGCCCTGCTTGGGCGACGCGGACAGAGCCCAATTCGAGAGACCCTGGAGCGAGTTGCCGCCCGCGAGTTGGTAGGCGGCGTCAGCCTGCTTCTGCGGGTTCGCCATGAGGTAGCTCGGGGTCCCGTAGGACTGCTCGCGGCTGGTCTTCAGGTTGCCGTAATAGTTGATCTGCCAGGCCCCGACCGAGTAGTCACCGGTCGAGGGATTGTTGTTCAGGGCCGTCGGGTTCCAGTTCGACTGCTGGCCGGCGATGGCCGTCATCACCACCAGCGGCCAGCCACGAAAGCCGGCGCGGTAGAGGGCCGAGGCCGCAAGGTAGGCCGCCGAGGTGCGGGGCCGCTTGCTGGTGACGAAGGAGGGAACGGTGGTCATTCACGCCGCCCCATCGCCTTCTCGCGGGCGGTCCAGTAGACGTAGTAGAGATCGGCGTTCGCGACAGTGGCGCCGACGAGCGGCGTGATCGAGCCCATGAGCCACGACGTGAGCAGAGCCAACGCCGAGGACCGTACGATCGCGAGGCGCACGTAGTGCTGGGCGGTCTCCGCCTTGACGGGGTCGGAGCCGAAGGTCTGATGGGTCCAGGGCGAGGAGTTGAGGGTGCTCATCGCGTCGTAGGCGATGTAGATCCCGGACGCGAAGCCGAGGCCCTGGAGGGCGCGGTGATTGCGCGAGCCGACGTTGGTCATCTCTCCGGCCACCCCGGCCTCCCTCATCCGTTCGGTCGAGGCATCCCGCGCACGGTCGTCTTAGGGCCGAGGACGCGGGGGGCGAAGGCGAAGCTAGCCGTGCGCCGGATGGGCGCGGGGTAACCCGCCGAGGGGCCATTCGTGGCGTGGTAGCGCACTGGCTGAAGCGGCTCCTCGGAGTGGCCGAGGTGGGGCAGCGACAGCGGTGCTCGCATGGGGCGCGTAATCATGCCGGCCTCACCAAGTTCGACACCGGCCCGCTGAAGGTCGCGCGGTGCCAGCCGTTGCCGACCGGCTCGCACTGCTCGTAGGTGACGCCGTGGTCGGAGTCGTGCAGGGTCACCACCGTAACCATCCCCGCGATACCCTCCGCGCCGGCTACCGGCTGGGGCTGGAGGTGCTCACCGTGCCACGGGTGAACCCGCTCGGTGGACATTCCGTGACTCCAGCGGCCATCGTCTGGATCGAACATGCTCATCAGGCCCTCCTCGCGTGCATGGCGGTGCGGTTCACCGACGCCGGCTGGGGCTGTGGCAGACCGCTGTGCTGCGCCGACTTGGCGCGGTTGGCGGCTCGCCTCGCGTTAGCCGCTCGACGGTTGGCCGCCCGGCGCAGGTTCGCCGCCTTGATGTTGCCGGCCTTGCGCTCGTTCGCAGTTGCGGCTGACGACAGCGGAGCGCTGGCGCCCGTGGCACCCGTACCGGAGTAGTCCACGCCGCTGCCCGAGTGACCCGTCGCCACCGGGAGGTGGTTGGACGCGGGCGCTCCGTGGTGGGTCGGGGTCATCTCGTAGCCAGTCTGACCGGCGTTCTCGACGGCGAACAAACCCTTACCGCCGTGCGGGTTCGGCACCAGGTCCACGCCCTCCGCGCGGAGGCGCTTGGCTTCGGCGGGGCTGGAGATCCCGAAGTAGGTCTTGCCGCCCTGCTGGAAGCCCGACACGGTCTGGTAGGGCTTGCCGTTCACGCGGATGGTCTGCTTGCCGATCGGGATGATCGAGCTCTTCTTCGCGCCGCTGCCCGTGGCGCCGGTCTTGCCGGTCTTGCCCTTGGGCTTAACCACGGGCGGAGTCGTCGGACCACCACCACCACCACCTCCGTCGCCACCACCGCCGGTGCCACCGCCGGTGCCGGTTCCTGTTCCGGTGCCCGTCGTGGTTCCGGTCGTGGCGGGGGTCGTGCTCGAGGAGGACCCCGCGAAGTGCTTATAGAGCAGGTACGCCACGACGCCGCCGCCCACGAGGAGGATCGGGACGG
>JAJZJY010000636.1 GCA_021809885.1 Actinomycetes bacterium | reverse complement strand
ATGGTGACGAGGTAGCGGCGGCCCTTGGAGTCGACGAGCAGGACCCGCTCCCCCGGGCGCAGCGGCCCTCGGTTCACCGGCGGGCCGCCTCGGCGAGCCGGCAGAAGGCGCAGACGCCGGCCACGGTCGGCGAACCGCAGCCCGGGCAGGGATGCAGCCCCTCGCGCTCCGCCTCGGCGGCGGGGGTGACGAGCGGCGCGATCCGCTCCAGGAACCCGAAGTAGAACGCCGCCTTCGTCCCAGGCGAGCGCTCCTCGATGCCGTTGACCGCCTCCTTGTAGCGCAGGTGGCGGTTGCCGGCGGCCATCGGGCATTCCTCGACGACGTAGTCGATGCCGCGCAGCACGCAGTAGGCGGCGGTCTCCCGCTCCCCGAGGCGGACGAGAGGCTTGACCTTGCGGGCGAAGCCGTCGCCGCCGGGCAGCACCGGCTGCTGGCGCCCCAGGTAGCCCAGGTCCCAGCGCAGGACGTTGCCGAGGAGCACGGCGACCTCGTCGTCCAAGTTGTGACCCGTGGCAACTACGGGGTACCCGCCTTCGACGGCGGCAGCGTTGAACAGGTGCCGCTTGGAGAGCCCGCAGGCCGAGCACGGAGCGCGATGGGCGGCGCTGGCGCCGGTGGGGATGTCGAAGCCGAGCTCCGCGGGCAGGTCGACGACGCGGAGCGCCGCGCCCCGGCGCTTCGCGAAGCGCTCGGCGTACCCGGCACTGTCGTCGCTGTAGCCGCCGATGCCGAGCCCGAGGTAGAGGCCGTCGGCCTCGTAGCCGGAGTCGAGCAGCAGGTCCCACAGGGCCAGGCTGTCCTTGCCCCCGGAAACGGCGACGAGGACACGTTCCCCCGGGCGGATCATCCGGAAGTGATGGATCGCCCGCTCGACCTGGTCGTGGCAGTGGCGCACGAAGCAGTCCCCGCAGAAGGCGGCGTTGTGCCGGGGGACGTCGACCACGGCCGGCCCCCTGCAGGACCGGCACTTCACCCCTGCCCCCCCGAGATGACGGGGCGGACCTCGACGGCGGCGTCGTCGGGGATCTCGGCGTCCCCGGTGACCAGGGTGCCGTCGACGATGACGAGCACCGACTCGCGAGCCACGCCGAGCTGGCGGAGCAGCGCCAGCGCCGTCACCGGCCCGGGCACCTCCAGCTCCCGGCGTGGGTTCCTCAACACGACCTGCACCGCCTCATCGTGGCAGGGCAGCACGGACAACGCCCGTCGACGGACGGCTACGGCCCTGCGCGGTGGCTGACCTGGAACACGTCTCCGGGGACCAGCTCCTCCCGGAAGACCGTGTCCTCGTGCCGGGACAGCGCCCGGCCGGCCAGGTTGGCGAGGAGGGCCGCGCCCCCGAGTACCGCCCAGGCGCGGCTGCCCCCCAGCACCCCGCGTCGCCAGCCCAATCGCATCCCTCGCCGGAGCAGCGAGCGCACGAAGGTGCTCACAGGCGCTTGATCTCCACCCAGGTCGACTTCCGCCGCCCGCGCCTCCGGCCGAGCAGGAAGGCCAGGACGATCAGGGCGATGCCGCCACCGACGGCGGCGTAGGTCAGGTACGGCTTGGCCGACTCGGTGGTCTCCTCCACCCCGCCGCGCAGCTCGGCGAGCTTGTCCCGGATGTCACCGATCTCGATCTGCCCGTCGGGTCCGCTGCCCCTGGCCGCCTTGCGCCTGCTCCTCGACCGGGGGCTCACTTGGGGTCCTTCAGGATGCGGGTGACGGAGAAGCCGGCGAATGCGAGGGCCACGGCGATGCCGCCGCAGTACGGAACCCAGGTCAGGTTGCCGCCGAGCGGGCCGGCGAGCTCGGTCTGCAACGCCCGGACGGACGCCAGGCTCAACAAGAACCCCCCCACGCAGGTCATGACCGCTCCGGCGAGGCCCCACACCACGAAGCGCAGCAAGTCCCTGAGCGGGTCGACGGTCTCCTGACGGGCGTAGGCGACGACCAGGCGGAGGAGGTCGCTGCCGACCTCACGTACGGACTCGTCTTCCCGCTTGGTCGCGGCCATAGCACCTCCGTTCGGGGACGGGCGTCATTCTGCCCTCCGGAGGTGGGCCACAACCAACTGTACGCCGGGGTGGGTCCCGCCGTCGGGGGTGCAGTACCGTGGCAAGCGTGCCCGGGTATCTCGTCGCCGTCCTCGTCGGCCTCACGACCTGCCAGGTCGGCCTCTACCTGACGACGGTGGTCCTGCACCGGGCGCTGTCGCACAGGGCCATCACCATCTCCCGCCGGCCCCTGTGGGCGTGCCGGGCGCTGATCTGGCTGACCACGGGCATCAGGCCCCGCGAGTGGGTGGCGGTGCATCGCAAGCACCACGCCTTCACCGACGTGGAGGGCGACCCCCACTCCCCGATCCTCTACGGCTTCCTCGCCATCCAGCTGGGCAACGTCGTGTACTACAAGCGGGCCGCCAGCGACGCCGAGACGATCCGCCGGTACGCAAAGGACCTCCCCCCCGACCGCTGGGACCGGGTCGTGTTCGATCACGGCTTCCTCGGCCTCGGAGCCGGGCTCGGGATCCTGTTCCTCGTCTTCTGGGGTAGCTGGCAGCTGGCGCTGATCGCCGCTGGCGTCCACATCGTCAGCTACCTGCTTGCGAGCTCGGCGATCAACGCCATCGGGCACCGCTTCGGCAAGCGCCCGTATGCGGGGAACGCCACCAACAACCAGTGGCTGGCTTGGCTCGTCGCCGGCGAGGGGCTCCACAGCAACCACCACGCCGCGCCGACCTCGGCCCGCCTGTCGTTCGAGCCGTCCGAGATCGATCCCGGCTGGTGGGTGATCGCCCTCGCCCGGCGCCTCGGCTGGGTGCAGGTCCGCCACAGCGACGTCCGCCTGACGGCGCGGGCCAGCCTCGCCGCCACCGGCGGGACGCGCTGATCCGGCCGGCCGCCCGACGATGGACATCGTCTCGGCGCTGTTCGTCGAGAGCATCGACCTGCGCCAGGTGCCCGGCCCGGCCACCCGCATCGACCTGACCGGCATCATGTTCTCCATGCCGGCGCCGTCCGAGCCGCCGGTGGTGATCACGCCCCACCTGGTCGTGCTCGTGCGGTGCCGTGCCGACGAGGACGGCCAGGGCATCCTCGAGGTCAGCTTCCGGGACGAGGCGGGCAGCCAGGTGGCCCGCAACGTGTCGCCGTTCACGGTCGAGCCAGGGAAGTTCACCTACAGGCTCGTGCGCGGCGAGCTCGAGTTCCCAGGCGCCACGACCATCGAGGCGCACTGCCGCCTGCTCCCCGACGGGCACGCCACCGTCGTACCGCTGACGCTGCTGCCCCCTCTGTAGGAGGCTGCCGGCACGTTCGCCGCCGCCCTGTCCACCCACCCGGTGAGTGCCCTCGCCGTCGGCGAGGTCGTCGGCCAGCTGCTCGAAGCGGGGGCCAAGGGCGCCGACGTCGTGTTGCTGGCGGCCACGCCGGGCCATCGCGGCGCGCTCGAGGATGTCATGGCTACCTGCCGCCGGCTCCTCGCGCCGGCGGTGCTCGCCGGCGTCGTGGCCGACGAAGCCATGGCCGCCGGGACCGCCTCCGGCACCGGGCCGGCCGTGGCGGCCTGGGCCGCCCGCT
>JAJZJY010000635.1 GCA_021809885.1 Actinomycetes bacterium | reverse complement strand
CCGCCGCCCCTGTAGCGGCCATGAGCACCACCCAGCCCCGCCGGCCGCCCGGCACCCCCACCGGCGGCCAGTACGCACCCAGCCCCCACGCCCGCCCGAGCTTCGAGCTCGGCTCGGATCGCGATCCGGCCCGGGACGCGCTCGCCGCCCGCTTGGCCGCCCAGGTCGCCGGGCGGGAGGCGGGCCGCTGCCAGGCTTGCGACGGCGACGGGATGATCCCCGCCCCGGCCTGCCAGGACGACTACGACGGCCTCGCTGCCGGGCAGGAGCCCCAGCTCGGGAACTGCACCTGCGGCACCTGCCGGGGCACCGGGCACGTCCCGACCGCCCGGGATTGGGCGGCGGCCGGGGTGACCGACCCGGAAGCCCTCGGTCGCCTCGATGCCGGCGGCTACCGCCCGGAGGACCTCGAGGACTCGCCCGACCGGGACCTGCGCCTCGGCGCGCACGACGCGGCGGGGACGATGGTCCTCGACGGCGAGCTGCTCTCGGGCGCCTACCAGCTACGCCGGCACGAGCCGGGCCTCGACCCTCGCCGGCACTTCCACCACGAGCGGGACGTGTACGTGGGCGGTGAGGTCGTCGCCTGGTCCGCTCTGGCGGCCGAGGACCAGCGCGACTACATCGACGGCTACGCCGTCGCAGCGGCCGGCAAGACGCTCAGCCTCGACCGCTACGGCTCCCCAGCCGCCGCCGGCTATGTGCGCGGCTCCAACGCCGTGCACGCCGCTCGGATGATCGAGGAGAACCCCGACCCCGAGCGCAGCTACCGGATCGTCGACCCCGACGCCCGCGGACGGCGGCTGGTGGTGACCGACGTGCGCCCGGCACCCGAGCGGGGCGGCTACGAGGCGAGGGTCGCCGCCGGCCAGTGGCGCCGCCACCACGACGACGACGGCTCGCGCGATGTGCCGTGGACGGAAGGCGCCCGGGTGTTCTTCACCGTTGACGCCCTCGGGGCGACTTGAGGGGCACCGCCGCCCCTGGGGTAGGCGCCGGACCGGTCTGCCGGGGCGGTGCCGGACGCACCGGAGGAACCGATTCGCAGGACGCCACACACGTAGGGGCAGGTCACCCGAGTGACCGGCTCACCGGCAGCTCGCCGGTCCCCACGCAGGAGGAGAACCCGCCCGATGACCTCCACAGAGCTTCTCTCCCCCAGCCGTCTGAGCATAGAGGTCGAGGAGGGGGTCGAGCTCCCTCAGATGTTCTTCGCCATCCGGACCATCACCCCGGAGATCGCCGCCGGCATCCTCGATATCCCCGTGCGCAACCGCCGCGTGAGCCAACAGACGGTCATGACCTACGCCTCCGATATGTCCGCCGGGCGTTGGGAGTTCACGCCGGAGCCGATCATCTTGGACGAGCACGGAGGGGCTCTCGACGGCCAGCACCGGTTACGGGCTGTCGTCGAGTCGGAGGTCGGTCGCGTCTTCTTGGTCGTCTCGAACGTGGACCAAGAGCTCATCGACGTCCTCGGCATCGGTAGGATGCGTTCCGTCGCCAACGTCTTCGGCATTAGAGGAGAGGGCAATCCTGAGATACTGGCCGCCGCAGTGAGAGTCTTGCACCATTACCTCTATTCTCCCGATGCCCTCGCCTGGGGCACGGGTAAGTTCAAGCTGTCAGCCCCCGGCGCAACACAGGTCCTGGAGGAGCACCCGGGGCTTCGAGACTGCGTCAGCAGGGGGCGCGATGTCGCCAGCAAGATCGAAGGACTCCCGGCGGCGACGGTGGTTGGGATCTATCTCACGAGCAAGGTGGTATCGATCCACGATCAGCAGGGGTGGTTCGGGCCCTTGGTCACTGGAATGAACCTGGGTGAGGGATCTCCTATCCTGGCGTTCCGGGATTATATGTCCAAGCTCCGACGCGCGAGATCCGGTCGGGCGCATACGGGCAGCCAGATTGCCCCCCGTGCCTATCTCGCAGCGTACCTCTACGCGTGGCAGGCGTGGCACGAAGACCGTCCGTTGCGGAGGATGGCAGATCCCAAGCAGATGCCCGAGGTCGGCCTCCCGATCACGAAGACGACCGCTGAGCAACTGTCCAGGTCAAAGGCGACGTCAAAGGTACGGAAGGCCCGAAGGGACGCTCTGGGCAGGGGAACGACCCCTGTCGAGACCACCGAGAGCAACCACAACGGCTCCGACGCCGGCGTCGACGGCTACTCGTGACCGCCGCCCGTTCCGGCAATCCCCGGTTGAACGCCCGGCCGCTTGCTGGGTAGCGAGCGCGATATCGGAGGGGTGCGGCGCTGTAGGAGTGAGGGCTGCTTGGGCCTGTGACCAGGAAGTTCGGCCGTTGCCGTGAGTTGTGTGGCTGCCGGTTTGCTCTGTGGCGGCCACATCCGGCTGGGTGCGGCGCTATGCGGGTCGCTGGGGGGGCGGGCGGCGCGTTGAGCCGCTCGGCGGTGTGGGGTCGCCGGCTTGGTTGCGGGCGGCCTCGGACTGCTCGACTGCGTGCAGGGAGGCGATCTCCAGCTTGGCGACGATCTCTTTGAGACGTCGGGCGTTGTCGAACCATCCCTGGTATCGGGCGAGCTGGTCGTTGCTGAGGTAGCGGGTGACGGTTTTGCCCTCGACGGTGCGGGTCCATTGGATGTAGGGGCCGTGCAGGCTCGGCGGGTCGTGCTTGCAGGCGCAGCCCGGCTTCCCGCAGCGCATCCGGCGGGCGACCACGCTGCCGGGGAGCAACCCGTCGATGGCGGCTAGCTGGTCGGCGAGCCCCCGGCGGGTCGCCTCCCATGGCATGTGGGTCCCTTCGTCCGGCATCGCTCTCCTTCCCACCTCGATCATCCCCCAGCCACGAGCCTACAGCAGTCACGCTGTAAGGCGCCCGGCACGGTGTCGTGGCTGGCTGGAAGGAGATCCGATGGTGAACGCCCAGGAAGACACCGACGCCTTCGCAGCGGCCCGCGGCGGCTTCGAGGAGATGCTCTGCTGGCTTGAAGGGACCGAGTCGGCAGCCCTCAGCCACGCCGAGCTCGAGGACCAGGTGGGCCGACGCGGCCGAGAGGTGCAGCGCCTCATGCTCCAAGACCATTTGGACTTGCGCTGCCTGCGCGAAGGCCGCGTCCGGGTCGTCGACGCAGACGGGATCGTGCACGCCAACGTGGAGCCCGACCACCGGCGTTGCCTGTCGACGGTCGTGGGCGCCGTGGGCGTGAGCCGCCTCGCCTACCGCCACGGGGGAGCCTCCAACCTGCACCCCGCGGACGGCGCGTTGAACCTGCCGGCCGAGCTGCACTCCCACGGCCTGCGCCGGCTGGCCGCGATCGAGTCGACCCGAGGATCCTTCGAGGACGCCGCTGCCGCCATCGAGCGATCGACTGGGGTAGCTGTCGCCAAGCGCCAGGTGGAGTCCCTCACCGCCGCGGCCGCCATCGACGTCAAGGACTTCTACGCCGCCAAAGCCCCCGAGCCCGACGCGAGCAGCGACGTGGTGGGGGTGTGCGACGGAATCGTAGGTAAGGGTTGGAACTCAGCTTGATGACTGGCTAGTCTGAGAGTAGTACTACCCTCAGAGGAGGCCACTTCCCCATGGCACCACTCGATCCAGCCGAGCTCG
>JAJZJY010000634.1 GCA_021809885.1 Actinomycetes bacterium | reverse complement strand
GCCTACATGAGCTGGCACGACCGCTCGATGCTGGCGGTGTGCCAGGCCGGGTTCTTCAACAAGTTCGCCGACAGCCTGGTTGCGGCCTTCTTCCCGCTCTACCTGGTTCGCCGAGGGGTGTCGCTCGCCGAGGTCGGTGTCTTGGTCGGCGTCTACGCCTGGGTGTGGGGGCTCGGTCAGGTAGCAGCCGGCGCGCTGGCCGATCGCATCGGCCGCAAGCTGCCCATCACCGCCGGCACCTTCCTCATCGCCGGTGGCCTCGCGCTGTTCGTCGCCACCTCGGCGCACGCCATCTGGTTCGCCGGAGCCGCGCTCATGGGCATCGGCATGGCCCTCGCCTATCCCAATCTCATCACCGCCGTCGGCGACACTGCGGACCCGGCCTGGCGCGGCGGCGCCCTTGGGGTCTACCGGCTCTGGCGTGACGGCGGCTACGCACTCGGCCCGCTGGTGCTTGGTGGTATCGCCGTCGTCGGCGGGATCACGGCCGCCATCTGGGCCGGCGTCGCCCTCGTCGGAACGTCGGGAGTCCTCCTCCTCGTGTGGCTGCGCGAGACCGACCCGAAGCGTCGCCGACAACCTCCTGTCTGGAAGGATCATCCAGAGTGGGTGGCGCCGTGAGCCCTCCGGGCGTGTCGGGGCACCGCCTCCGCTTCAGGTGTTCAGACCCATGTCGAGACCCGATAGGCCACCACTGAGCTCCACATCGCGGAGCGAGGCAACGGCGCTCTGATCCACCTCTGGCCACGTCCTTCCGCGTCGCAGCTCTCGTTTTCCTGGCGCTCCCCACTGGGCGTGGCGCCAACCTCCTCTCAGCACGTGCCGAATACATCAAATCACCTTCGCCGCCGCCGCTCTACGAGCCGAGCACCAGCGCATCCAAACCCTGCACCGACGCTCGATGAAGCTCGCTGCCGCCGCCCGCCAGCATAAGGTCACCCTCAGCAGCGCCGCACTGCTCTCGCGCACCAGACAGCTCGAGGTCGACCCGGGGACCGACTCCTCCGGAGCCCGGTTCGGGACCCGGGCGTCCGTCGACGCCTACTGGCCCCACCACTGACACCCAGGCTGCCCCGAGCCGCCCTCGCTCCCGGCCGTACGCCCAGCCGCGATGGCCCGGTTCTCCGGCCGAAGCCGGAGCGAGACGATGGACTTCGTGCGGGGCGAACCGCGCTGCACCGAGATGACCTCGGCATCTACGCGGTCCGCGGCCGGCGCAACACGCCGGGCCTTAGCCGAGAGGAGGTCGCCCAGCTCTCGAGTGTGAGCGTGACGTGGTACACGTGCCTCGAACAAGCCCGCCTCGTCGACCCGAGCCCCCAAGTCGTCGACGGGCTCGCCCGGACGTTCCGCCTCGACGCCGAGTCCCACCGACACGTGAGTCGCCTCGCCGTCCTCGCCGTCCCCGAGCCCGACCAGAGCGCGAAACGTGGGCCGGTCGCCCGGCGAGACATGCCCTATCTGCGACGAGGTGGAGGTGGTCCACATCGCCTACGTGTTCGGGGCTCGGCTGCCACCCCAGGGGCGCTGCCCGGCGACCGCCGCAGAGCTGGACCGCCTGTGCCGCCGGCGAGAACCGGTAGTCTGCTATGTGGTCGAGGTGTGCCCGGGCTGCGGGTGGAACCACTTGGTCAGGGTGTTCTCCGGCGGGGGCCAGGCCCGCCGGGCATCGGCTGCCAGCCAGCCCCAGGCGGAGGTGACGTCGACGGCGAAGAGCCGTGCCGCCACTTCGCTGCCGTCTGTCAGTGATCCCCCTGGGGGGCAAAAGTAGGGCAACACGGAGCGCTCGAGGGTTTCGGTGACACCGCTGGTCGCGTGGTGCTCGGGGGTGGCGGCCACCGGCGGTCGGGCTACAGCCGGCAACGGGACCACGCACACCGGGATCCGCTACAGCGGGACAACGCACAGCTTGACCACCCACAGCAGGATCGTTGACACCACCAGAAGAGTGGAGTCGTAGTGAGCGCAGCACAGAGCAACGGGGGCCGGAGCCGAAACCCTTCCGGCGGCCAGGGCGGTGGGCGCCCCAACCAGCGGGCGCAGCCCGCCGGCGGTCGCCAATCGGCATCCGCTGCACGCGGCGCGCCCCCACCAGGAACCGGGGGAGGACGCCCGCCGCGCCCGCCGCCGGGCCGGCAGGTGTCGGCACGTCCCCCCATGCGCGGCGGTCTGTCGCCGTCACCATCGCCGTGGGAGCGCTGGCCCTGGTGGTCGTGGGGTACCGGTCATCGTCGGTGTCAAGCTGATCGGGGACAGCTCGTCGTCGAGCGGGGCGAACGGGCTGAAGGCACCGGTCGACACCCCGGCGTCGGCCCGGGTGGTGAGCGAGGTCGAGCACGTGCCCGCCTCGGTGAACGACGCGGTGGGATCCGGCGGCTCCAACGTCCTGACCGCACCGTCGGTGAAGACCGGGCAGCCACCTCTGAGGCTCGGATCGAGCTCGCTGCCGACCGCCATGTACATCGGTGGTGAGGTCTGCCCCTACTGCGCGGCGACCCGCCGGACGCTGCTCGCTCGGGGTATCGCCTCCATCCAGGCTGCCGAGCACGCCGATCCTTCTTGCCCCGACCCCCACCTGCTCCTTGGCCTGGTCCGCCTCGGAACCGGCGACCCCACCGGGGCCATCTCCGAGCTGCGCCGCTACCTCGCCCTCGGGCCCTCGCCGCCGACGCCAAGGCGGCGCGGTCCGCGCTCGCCAAAGCCGAGGCCGAAGCGACCAGCACCCCGACCGGCGCGCCCGCACCGGCGCACGGTTCTGGTCCGCCGATCAACCCACCGTGACCCCGGGCCCTCCTCGCCCGCCGCCGACCGGCCACGGACCTCTTGCGATGAACCGCCTAGGCGAATACTATTCGTTTAGCGCTATCAAAGGAGACCGATGGTCACCGTCCTCGGGCGAGCCCCGATCGTGGAGCCCACCCCGACGCCGCTGCCTGACACCGAGCTCTTGGCCCGGCTGTTCCGGGCGCTCGGCGAAGCCAGTCGGCTGCGGATCCTGGCGCTGCTGCTCGCGGGCGGCGAGCTGCACCAAGCCGAGATCGTCCGCCGCCTCGGACTGTCCCAGGCCCGGGTGTCCGAGCACCTCTCGTGCCTGGTCTGGTGCGGCTTCGTCGCCTCCCGGGTCGAGGGGCGGCGCACCTACTACCGGGTCGCCGATCCTTCTGTGGTGGCGCTGACCACCATGGCCGAGGCGTTCCTCGAGCGCAACGAGGCGGCGATCGCCTGCTGCCGGGGCATCGACACCGGAGGTGGCCGTGCCTGAGTACCGCCTCACCGTCGAGGGCATGACCTGCGAACACTGCGAGGAGGCGATCGAGTCCGCGCTCGGCGCGCTCGGCGCCGGAGAGCCACGGGCCGATCACCGTCGGGGAGAGGTCCGCTTCGGCCTCGAGGAAGATCCGGCCGCGGCGCTCGACGCGGTGCGCGCCGCCGGCTACCGACCCGGCGAGCTGTCCGTCGAGACGGAAGGAGAGCCCGGGGAGCACCGCCGCGGGCCCGGTAGACGCCGCAGAGACTTCGATTTCGTCACCCTCGGGTCGGGCAGCGCCGCGTTCGCGGCAGCGATCCGAGCGTCCAAC
>JAJZJY010000633.1 GCA_021809885.1 Actinomycetes bacterium | reverse complement strand
TCGTTGTTCCTCGGTCGCCGCGCCGGCTGGTCGCCGGGCTGCAAGCCGTGGAGTACCTCCGGGCGTTCCTCTTCGGCCGCCTGGGGTGGAACCGGCTCGGTGGCAACCTGATCATCTCCGGCTGCGCATTCCGGCGCCTTCGGGCTTTTCAGGAGGGACGCTCTCCGAGCGATCGGCGGCTACCAGGTGGACAGCATCGGGAGGACATGGAGCTTGTCGTTCGCCTGTGGCGAGCCGGCATCGAGCGGGGAGAGGCCAGCAGGGCCGTGTTCGTCCCCGAGCCTGTCGCCGCCTGAGCCACACCTCTTCGGGGCTGACGCCCCGAGCGGGGCTCCGCCCCGCACCCCGATCTGGCGCGCCCACGCCCGCGAACAACCCACGTCATTCTCACCTCAGAGGTTGCGTCTGAGCTTGCGGTAGGTTACCCTTAGCCAGACCGAACGTTCGGACGGATACGAGCGCAGTTGATGCGCCTGAGACTTAGGTACGCCTGTGGACACGCCGTTGCTCTATCGCTGGTACGAAGACCTGACCCTCGGCGAGCTACAACGGACCCGGGGTCGCACGGTGACCGAAGGCGACATCGTCAACTGGTGTGCGCTGACCGGCGACTGGTTCGTGCTGCATTCGGACAAGGAGTTTGCTGCCGGGTCTATGTTCGGCCAGCGGATCGCCCCGGGAATGATGATCCTCGCCTTCTCCGGGGGCCTTGGCGTGCCGCCTGACACGCCGACCATCCTCGCCAACTACGGTAGCAATCAGGTCCGCTATCCAAAGCCGACCTTCATCGGTGACACGGTCCATCTTGAGATGGAAGTTATGAAGAAAGAGGACCGCGGTGCTAGCACCGGCATTGTCGACCTGCGGTGGGATATGGTCAACCAGAACGAAGTCACTGTCTGCGCGAGTGTCCTGCGGGTGCTGATGGCAAGGAGGGCGTCGCCGTGAGCGTGGACATCGAACTGCGCGACGATCTTGCCGAAGTCGTGTTGAACCGACCAGAGAAGATCAACGCCCTCGATGAGCCCATGGTGACGGCACTGCTAGGCGCCCTCGACGAAGCCGAGGTGCAACGATGCCGGGGCGTGCTGATCCGCGGTGAGGGACGGGGATTTTGCTCCGGTCGTGACCTGGGGGGCGTCGACCCGCTCGCCGAAGACGCAGAAGCGATCCTGCGCCAGCAGTTCAATCCGCTGGTGCAGCGCGTCGCTGGGTTTCCGGCGCCGACGTTCGCCGCTGTCCACGGTGCCTGCCTCGGCGCCGGGCTGGGCTTGGCGCTCGCCTGCGACGTCGTTTATGTGGCCGACGACGCCCGGCTCGGCTCTCCGTTCGCCAAGCTTGGCGCCGTTCCCGACTCCGGCGCCCACTACTTCATGGCCGGTCGCATCGGCGTTCACCGTACCCTCGAGCTGATCTACTCGGGCCGGCTCCTCTCCGGTCGCGAGGCAGCTGCCATCGGCCTTGTCAACAAGAGCATGGGCAGAGCGGTGCTAGTCGAACGGACGCGACATCTAGCGCGCCAGGTCGCTGGCGGTCCGACCCTGGCGTTCCACGAGTCGAAACGCATCGTCAGCCGTGTCGCTGACGAGCACCTCGACTTGCGAGGGGTGCTGGCCGCCGAGGCAGCAGGCCAAGGTACCGCTTCGCGCACAGCAGACTACGTCGAGGGGATCCGCGCGTTCCAACAAAAGCGAAGCCCCCGTTTCTCAGGTCGAGCCGAGGCCTGAGACGATGCTGGTCCGGGACTACCTGGCCAACAATGCGCGCAGCTGGCCCACTAAAACCGCGTACATCTCCAGTAGCGGGCGGTTCACCTGGGGGGAGACCGCCGAGCGCAGCCGCAGACTGGCCGCCGCCTTCCGGTCCTTCGGCATCGAAAAGGGTGACGTGATCGCCTCGTTGTCCTACGACCGCCAAGAGGTTGTCGAGATCTGGTACGCCTGTGCTCTGATCGGCGCGGTACGGGTGGGGATCAACCCCCGGTACTCGCCGCGCGAGATGGGCCACATCCTCGTCGACTCACGAGCGCGCCTACTAGTCGTACACGCCACCTGCCGGGCGAGCTTCGACGCCGTCGACGCCGACACCCCAGAGCTCACCACCGTGGTGGGGGTAGGTGAAGGGCATGGGTTCGTTATCGACTACGATAGCCTCGTCCTCGACACCGACCCGCTCGACGTGCTCCCCGAGTTGGACCCCGACGACGATGTCGCTATCTCCTACACCACCGGCTCGACCGGACTGCCTAAAGGTGCGCGGTGGTCGCAGTCTTCGGTCGTCGCAGCGGAGCTCAACACCTGGCTCCAGGCCGGGTTGCGCCGCGACGACGTCTTCTTGCACTGCCTGCCGGCAGCGGGCGTACCCGTGCTCCTGGCCGCGTTCAACGTGTTCAACGGTTCCACCGTGGTCCTCATGGAGAAGTTCTCTGCCCGCGGGGCATTGGAGCTGATCCAGTCCGAGCAGGTTTCGTGCCTGCTGTGGGTGCCGACCATGATCGTAGACGTGCTTGCCGATCCTGAGTTCCACCGTTTCGACCTGTCGAGCCTGCGGCTGGTGATCTACGGCTCGGCCCCGGCATCGCCGGCTTTGGTCCGCAAGGCTATCGACCGCTTTGGCTGCGAGATGCAACAGTGGTATGGATCGACCGAAGGTGCAGCAGGGTGGTACTCGATTCTCGACCACCACGACCATCTGGCGGCACTGGCCGGCCGGAGTGAACTACTGTCGTCGTGTGGTCGCGCCACCCTGCACTGCGAGGTCTCTATCGTGGACCACGAGGGACACGAGCTCCCCCGCGGAGAGGTCGGCGAGATCTGCGTACGTTCCGACACGCTGATGACCGGCTATGTGGGGCTACCTGCCGAGACTGCAGACGCATTGCGAGACGGCACGCTACACACCGGCGACCTCGGGAGGATCGACGACGACGGCTACCTGTACGTCGTGGACCGCAAGAAGTTCATGATTATCACCGGCGGGTACAATGTCTACCCCGTTGTTGTCGAGAACGTGCTGGCCGAACACCCTAGTGTCCGCGAGGTGTGCGTCGTCGGCGTGCCGGCCGAACGCTGGGGCGAAGCCGTGTGCGCTGTCGTCGTCGCCACCGGCGACATCGGTGAAGGAGAGCTCATGGAGTTCTGCAGGGGCAAGCTAGCCAAGTTCGAGGTGCCTAAGCACATCACGTTCGTGTCCGCCTTGCCGCGCGGTGCGACCGGCAAGATCCTGAAAACCGCCGTACGCGATCAACTCCTCAGCACGTATCAATCGAGCGATGTCTGACCCCAGGCACTCGAGGCACCACCGCCCCGGAGGTGTGCCCTACGACGCCGAGAGCCTCACTGACGTGGCGCTGGGCGTCTTTCGCGAACGCGGTTTCGATGCAACCTCCATCGTCGACATCGCCAAGGCCGCCGGGCTCACCAAGTCCAGCTTGTACCACCATGTGGCAGGCAAAGAAGTTCTCCTCAAACGCGGGCTCGAGCGAGCCCTCGACGCACTGTTCGCCGTCCTTGAGGAGCCGCCGGCGCGCAGTGGCAGGGCCGTCGACCGCCTCGCCTATGTGCTGAGACGTGCCCTTGAGGTG
>JAJZJY010000015.1 GCA_021809885.1 Actinomycetes bacterium | reverse complement strand
CTGTGGGTGATGCCCCTTCCACCTCCCGGAGAGGTCCGCCTGAGCATCGAGTGGACCACCTACGGGATCGAGCCCGTCAGCGTGTCGTTCGACGGGACCACCATCCGGCCGGAAGCGCCGCCGGATTGATAGTCGTGCAGTCGGCGTTCGTTCAGTGACACACGCGACCGACGAAGTGCCTGTAGGGTCCACTTATTCGTTCAGTGCCCTGACCTGGACTTCCGGAGACGCCATTGCGTGGGGTACGACCATCGGTGGGACGGGAGCATTGAGGTCTCGTCGAGTGGCCTACCTCTGGTGCGACCGTGGCGCCTTTTCCCCGAGAAGCCGCAGGTCAGCCGGCACATCGAGTATTTGGACCCAACAAGCTCACGAGCAGATCAATCGAGCGCATCGTCTCTCCTCTCGTCATCGGATGGGAGACAGGCGGGCGAACGACATCTACGGATACGTGGTCACAGCACAACCGGGCCAGTCGCAGGGGTGGCCAACTACAACGGAGGGCTCGGAGCCCAAAGTGGTGGTCTCTGCCGACCCTACCTGCGTTCTCCCGGGGAACCCCGCACCTGGTGGGCAGGAAGGTAGCCAACCGAGCGCCGCTGCACCCTGTGACATGGTCATGGGCCCTACAACCGGGGTCGACCGTCGGTCCCGTCGAGATCTCGTTGATCAGTGCAGTGCGTACGCATGCCCTATGCGTGCACACGCGAGACTGCCTCTGAGGACGACCTCGACGTGACGGTCGCCCCGGAACCGCAGCTCACCCGCCATATCTCGCCGCGCATACCCTGCATACGCATGCGTACGCAGGATTGATAAGGCCCCGAGAAAAACCCCCGAGAAACTCGGATCTTCGACACGAGTCCCAGCGCGAACCCGCTGGTCACAGCGTTGTGAATACGCAAAAGTGCGCAAAGAACCAGACGAACTAGTGGCGGGGGTTCTGGATCATCGCACGACTTCGGGCCTCAAACCCGATGAAACCGCTGCTCAGGGCGTCTGCCCCATGCAGCCGCCTGGGTGCCTGCCCTACTCAACGTCGCTCGACCGCACTCATGTCCCGAGAAACTCGTTGCCGGCCCTCGTAGGGCGGGTCGCCGCCGGTAACTGCGGCGCTGTGCTCGCCCGCAGGTTCGGGGACCCGTGTTGGCTGTTCGCGTGGGCCGGAACAGGGAACGCGCGGTCCACCTGGAGCGCTGGCGCACTGCTCGTGCCCATGTGAAGCGGGCCACGTTCCGGGTCAGGCGAGCGCTTGGCCGAGGTCGCCGAGCAGGGACAGATCCTCCTCGGTGATCGCGCCGGCGTCCACGTTGTCGGCGAAGGCGCGCAAGCGGGCGGCGAAGTACCGCAGGTCCCGTCCGGAGAAGTCGTGCCCGAGCTCGTTCGCAACCCAGAGCCGCAGTTCCTCGGGCGTCTGTTGGAATGCGTTCACCACGAGGTCGAAGCCCTGACCCTCGACGAGACGGTAGAGGTCTTGGATGTCGGACCCCATCTTCTGCGGGTACTGCCCGTTTTGGCTCTTCTGCTGTTTCCGTGGGTCGCTCCGCTCGCCTGCCGCCCAGCTCACGAGACAGGCCGGAGGCGGCACGTAGGTCAGCCGCAGGGCGGCTGACCAGCTCAATCATGGCTGGCGCAGGGTGAGCCGCCGGGCTCGTCAAGGGTCGGCCGGCCACCCGTGTCCGGCCTCGCCTGCGGCGCCCCTTGACGACCCCTCCTCGCGATGGACCGAAGAGGCCAAATCCCCGGCAACCCCGGCCCCTGGGCGGCGAACCCGCTGCTCAGGGCACCCACGGAAACAGCAGGAGACCCGTTTTTCCGTCGGGGGATGGAGACGCACTTGAGGCCAACAAGCGCCGGCACCGACGCAACCTGCGGCGTCGCGTGGGAGATGAGGTCCTGCCCATCGACGACACGAAGGCGAACGGGAGACGCCGTGGCCATCGCCCAACGACGGGCGAGGGCGAACGCCCGGTCCGACGCTTCCGCGGGCAGGGCCGCTCCCTCGGTCGACTCCATCACGTCGACCTCGACTTCAGGGTGGTGGAGCTGGACCTTGGCAGCGCTCAGCTGATCGGCGTCGCCTGCAGAGAGGATCTCCACGAGGCGGAACTGATCGTGGCTCACGGTGTCGATGTCGTTGGTCGCCCGGTGCACCCGTCGCACCCGCGCGTTGACCGCCAAGCCACCGACGAGCACCCAGGTCGGCTCGGCCGGTAGCTGCGCCATCGTCTGGATGTAGGCCACGATCCGACCGGCGGGATCGGCAGAGAAGACGACGTCGTCACCAGACACGATCGATCCCCTCTGGAGGAGCCCAGCGATCGAGGATCTCACGTCCCCGGGAGCGGTCCCGCGCCAGGTCGATCGCCACGACCACCCATGGGGCCGTCGGCCACTCGGTCGACGGTCGATTCACCCGTGCCCGGCATGCGATGCCGGCAGGCGGCACGGCGACGGTGCAGCTTCGTTCTGCCACTGACTCTGACCGGCCGAACGCGGCAACCGCGCGCTCGAGCACCAGACGGGAGGGGACGTAGTAGTCCGGGGAGTAGTCGGGGGTGGCGACGACCGGCATGCCCCATGCGCTCGCGGCGACAGTGTCAGTGAGCGCCCAGCCGACCGCGTCGAGACGCCAGTTTCCTTCGGTCGACCCATGGCCGAAGCCGAGTTGCAGACGGCCGTTCTGTGATCCCTTCCCTGGTCGTGGTATCTCGGCGAGCGGGACGGTCTCGTGGCGCCAGGCTGCGACCATCTCCCAGAACAGCTCTGGCACCACCGGCTCGTTTGCCGACGTCACGAGACCTTCGGCACGAAGGCGACCGAGCGCGGCCGACACGGTGCTCGGCGCCCGTCCGACGCTTCGAGCCAGGGCTCGAACACCGTGCTCGGCGTGAGGGTCCCCGAGCAGCACGACGGCAACGTCCTTGGCCACCTCGCCGGCGAGTGCGGCCGCCGTCGGCTTGGCGAGGACCGGCGCGGGGGACACCACGGTGTCGAGGTGCAGCCCGGGGAGGGTGAGCCACATGTGGCCCCGAGCATCGAAGAATCCCACCCCCGCCTCGCGAAAAAGCGCCCTCGCTCCCTCCGTGATCCGCTCCGCCGCCACGAGCACCGGCCCGTCGTCGCGAAGAGCGCGGGCGATCACGTCTCTTGCGTTGTGGGCCCCGACGCCAGCCGACGTCTCGACCGAGACTCGCTGTCCGTTCACGACGATCACACAGGGTCCCTCCCGGTCCGCTTCCACCCTGAGGGAAGCGAAGGCAGACAAGAGGCGGTCGACCAGCGACTGCTCGACCTCGGAGGCGTGTCGGCGCACGCCACCATGATAGCGGTCGGTGTTCGGCGTTCGGGTATGACCGAACACCGAACACAACTGACACCTACCAAGCGGATCAGGGGGCCCGAGGACGGCTGATGGCTGATGGCCTACTCCGGTTACGACGACAATGTAGGATGCGAGGATGGCGAGACGGTTGATCGCTGGTCGCCGGGTAGGCAGCCTGGAAGCTGAGGTCTTGGAGGAGCTGTGGGCGGCAGCCGACTGGCTGAGTGGCCGGGAGGTGTGGGAGCGGCTGGGGGATCGGAGCCGGGCGTACACGACGGTGATGACGATCCTCGGTCGTCTGGTGGACAAGGGGCTGGTGGAGCGGGTGGAGGAGGGTCGGGGTCATGTGTACCGGGCGGCGGGCGACCCCGACGAGTTGACGGCGCAAGCGATCAGCTCGCTCCTGGCGGCAACGGCGGATCCCCGCTCGGCGCTGGCGCATTTCGTGGAAGGCCTCGATGATCCCGAGTTGGTGGCGGAGTTGGCGGCCGTGCTCGAGCGGGTGCGCCGGGCGTGACGGTGGCGGCGGCGGGGCTCGGCCTGCTCGCCTTGCTGGTGGTGCTGCCTGTCGTGGTCGGCGCCCGGGCCGGGGTGTCGCCGCGGGTGGCGGCTGGGGCTTACCTGGTGGACCTGGTGGGCTGGGGCTTGTTGCCGGCAGTGTGGTTGGCGTGTCTGGGCGGCTCGATCGGTTCGTGGCTGGCGGGGATCCGAGTGGCGGGTGGCGGGTGCCTGTTGGGGCTTCAACAGGGTCAGTGGCAGCTGGCGGGGTACGTTCCCGCCGCGGGGGCGCTGGCGGTGCTGGTGTGGCAGGGCGTCCGGCTGGCCGTTGGCGCGCGGCGGGCGGAGCTGCGAGGCCTCGCCCTGGCGGGCTCGGTTCGCCGCGAGGCGGCCGGCGGAGCCGAGGTGTGGGTGGTGCCATCGGCGCGCCCGGCGGCCTACGCCGGGGGCTTGTGGCGCTCGAGGGCGGTGGTGACCTCGGCGGTCTTGGCGCCCCTCGATGAGGTGGAGCGCCGGGCGGTGTGTGAGCACGAGGCGGCTCATGTCCGCTTGGGTCACCCGAGGGTGCTGGTGGCCGGGGGGGCGGTGGCCGCCGCGTACGGGCGCTTCCCCCCGGTGCGGCGGGCGTGGGAGGGCCTGCGCCGGGAGCTGGAGGCGGCCGCCGACGACGAGGCTGTCGGGGTGGTAGGCCGGGCGTCGGTGATCTCGGCGCTGGCAAGCGTGGCGCTGCTGGGCGGGGGTGCGGTGGCCGGGGGTGCTCCGAGTGGTGGAGCGGTGGCCTTCGGTGGTATGGAGCATCTTCGCTACCGGATCGCACGTCTGGAGGAGGCTCGACCGGTCCAGGCCGCGCCGACGGCGTTGGTGGGTTCGTTCGCCCTGGTCGTGGTGTCGGTGATGGCATGGTCTGCGTGTGTCCTGGCTGGCGCGGACGTCACGATGGTGGGTGTCGTAGCCTGCGGGAGCGCCATCGCTGCGGTCGGGTTGCGACCGACCTGGGCGATCCGGCTCGCCCGGCGCTGATTGGTAGTGGTTCGGGCAACCAGCCCGTGCTATTCGCTGAGGGCTTCGAGGGCTTGGAAGTAGGCCTCGCTGTAGGTGGGGAACTGGGCGACTTGGTCCAAGACGGTGTCGATGGGGATGGCCGCTCTGAAGGCCAAAGCCGCTTGGTGGATCCACTCACCGGCGAGCGGAGCGACGGCCCACGACCCGATGAGCACGCCCCGCTCCGCGTCGGCCAGGATACCAAGCTGCCCGCCGGGATCTTTCTGGTAGGTCCACGGCCTAGCCCCTAGCGATGCTGTCGCCCAGATCGATCTCGGCGCTCAAGAGGTTGATTCCCGCCATGCGGGCGGCGTCGGTGGCGAGGCCGACCGCAGCGATCTCCGGGTCGGCGAAGACGACCCGGAGGATGCCCTGGTAGTTGGCTCGGCGGGGACGGCCGAGGATGTTGTCGACCACGACACGGGCCTGGTACATGGCGACGTGGGTGAACAGGGCGACACCGGTGACATCATCGATCGCCCACAGTCGATCACCGGCCTGGCAGTGCTCGTCGACGGGGATGGCGCCGCGGCCGTCAACAGCGACGCCGACAGGGCCGAGGCCGAGGCCGGCGGTTCGAGGAGTCCGGCCGGTGGCGAGGAAGATAGCGTCGGCCCCGCGCTGGTGCCGTCGTCGAGCTCGACGGTGCTCGCCGTCGCGGTGCTGGCGGACTCGGCACTGACCCGGCGGACCTGGGTGCTGGTGCGCACGTCGATCCCGTCCGCTTCCAGTGCCGCCTGGGTGAGCCCGCCGACCCGGGCGTCTTCCCGCTCGACCAGGCGGTCGGTCGCTGCAGCAGTGTCACCCGGGCGTCCATGCGGGCGAGAAACTGGCCGAGCTCGACGCCGACCGCGCTGCCGCCGATCACCACCACCCGGCCGGGGATGTCGGCCAGGGTGGTCGCCTCCCGTTGGCCCACACCGTGGCCTGCTCCAGGCCGTCGATCGGCGGACGGATCGCCTCCGAGCCGGTGGCCACGATCACGTGGTCGGCTTCGAGGACCTCGCCGCCGACCTCGACCCGGCCCGCTCCGACCAGGCGGGCCCCTCCTCTCACCACGGTGGCGCCCCGCTTCTGGTAGCTGTCGACCTGGGCGGTGTCGTCGAGGTGACGGATCATGTAGTCGCGGTAGTCGCGCAGCGCCGGCCAGTCGATGTCGGGTCGCCCCGTGCCCGCGACGCGCCCGGCGGCGGCTCGGGCTTCTGTCGGGCGCAGCAGGGTCTTGGAGGGGATGAACGCCCAGTAGCCGCATTCCCCTCCGATCAGCTCCCGCTCGATGACCGCCACCCGCTTCCCGGCGGCCAGCAGGCGTCCCGCCGCGACCTCCCCGCCCGGGCCGAGGCCGATTACCACCGCGTCGAAGCGTTCGCTCATGACCGCACCGTGATCTTCGCCCCACCCGACGGTCGCCGGCCGGTGAGCGCCCAGGCCGCTTCGGTCACGGCGCCGACCGCGGCCGCGAAGACCAGGTGGGCGGCGACGCCACGAGCGTGGGTGGCGAGCGGGTAGGCCCGGTTGGGGGCGGAGAAGCCGAGCAGCGGGGTGAGCGCCTCGTCCGCGACCGCCGACATCGCCGCCCCGGTGACCAGAGCGGCGAGCGGGCCGCCCAGGTGGGCGCGCCGACGCAGCAGGCCATACAGCGGTGCCCACGAGACGGCCAGGCCGTAGTGGAAGCCCATCCCGGCGCGTTCGGTCGTCTTGTCGGACAGGTCCAGGCCGAGAGCCTTCGCCGTCTTCTCGGCGGCCAGCCGGTACGGCGGCCCAGGCCGGGCCGCGTCCTCTCTGGCTCTGGTCTCGGGCGATTCCATCTTGTAGAGGGCCATGCTCACCGGCTCCATCACCTTCGTCCCTGCGTAACCGGCCACCGCCCCGGTAACCAGGTCGCCCACCATGCCTCGTAGGCCCATTCTCGGTCTCCTCTCGCACCCGGCCCGGAGGGCCACCTCATCGACCTACCCAGGTCGCACCGCGTTGACTCGCTTTGACGGATACGTAGTAGAGTGCGGCGATGAGCTTTGATCTCGTTCGCCAGCGAGACACGACACGCCAACGGACTAGGCCCCTAGCCGAGGAGGTTTCCGTGATCCTTCCCCGAACCGATCCGCGTCCCGCCGCCGACGCCACGCCCAAGCCGGAGCGGCCGCCTGAAGAGCGGCGAGGCCGTTGGGCACCCCTGCTGTTCCTGCTGGCCCCGTTGGTGTGCTGCGCCCCGCTCATCCTCGCTGCGCTGGCGACGGTCAGCGTGGCGACCCTGGGAACCGTCGGCGGGGTGATCGCCGCTGTGCTGGTCGCGGTCGCCGCGGCCCTGTGGGTGCGTCACCGGCGGCGGACCGCCTCGGCGTGCTGCCCGCCCGGAGCTGGGGCTTGGCATCGGTGACCGACGGGAGAACGTACGCCACGCCGCGAGCCTCGTACCGGAGCGCGACACTCGAGGTGCTGGGCTCGCCTTGGCGGCTTGGCGGCTTCGTAATGGTTGCCGGAGCCGTGAGCCTGCTTTATACGATCCTGTTGCCGTTCGCCTACACCCAGCGCTTCGAGCTGGCCAACTGGGGCTACCTGGACGCCTACCTCGTCGCGTGGAGCGTCGTGCTCGGCCTCTCGATGGGATTCGTCGTCATGGTTCAGGTGTACGCCATGCGCAGAGTGGCCGCGGCACGAGCATCGAGCGGTGCTGCTGGCGGTCTCGCCTTCGTGGTCAGCTTGTTGACGAGCTTCTTGTGTTGCACACCCATCGTCCCCACCTTCTTGGCCTTCGTCGGCGTCTCCGGGGTGGGCCTATACAGCACGACAGGCGTTCTTCAACACTTCTTCGCCACCCACGAGACCGAGTTCCTTTCCGCCAGCCTGCTCCTGCTGGTGGCTACGGGATGGTGGGGGCTGCGCAAGGTGGCCAGCGCCTCCTGCCTATCTGACGACAGCTGCGACATCGACCCGGGCCGCCGCAGATCCGAGATCTCCACGGTGAACGGTGCGGCGGTCGAGGAAGGAGCCCTGCGATGAGCCAGACCCACACGACTCGGCCGGCCGGGTCGAGCAGGGCTCGCCGCCAAGCCGCCCAGGCCGCTGCGAGGCGCCGCCGACGCTGGGGTTTCGGCAGCGCAGGGCTGGCGATCCTAGCCGTCGCCGGCGTGATCCTCGGGCTGCACTACGCCAACCGACCCGCCCAGACGGCCACCACCACAACCGCCGCGACCCCAGCCGTCGGCCACCCAGCACCGAACGGCACCTTCACCACACTCGCGGGCAAAACCACGAGCATCGCCTCCCTGCGGGGAACACCAACGCTGGTCTGGTTCGTCACTACCTGGTGCTCGTCGTGCCAAGCCGGGACCAAGCTGTTAGCCCAGAACATCACCAAGCTCCACGCCGACGGTGTGCGGGTGGAAGAGGTCGAGCTCTACGCCGACCTGGGACAGTCCGGGCCGCCCATGGCCCAGTTCGCCAAGGTCCTCGCCGGAGCGCAGTATGCGAACCCAGACTGGACCTTCGGGGTGTCCTCGGCGGCGCTGACCCGGACCTATGACCCCCAGAGCGACCTCGAGGTCTACTACCTGTTGGACGCCAAGGGTCAGGTGAGCGACGTGAACGCCCCGCTGGTGTCGACGATGCCCCAGCTGCTGCAAGCGGCAGGAAAGCTCCGATGAGCACGACCCACGAGCCCGCCCACCTCGGGAAGAATCGGGGCACCCGACCGCAGCACCATCGCCGGCGATGGGCGGCCGCCGCGGTGGGCGTCGTGTTGGCTACCGGGATCGCGGTACGGCTCGCGACCTTCTCGGCCGCCCCTTCACCGACCTCACGCAACGCAGCGCCTCTGGCCGCTCATAAAGGCCCGAGGTCGGTGCGTTTGTCGACAACCAGCCGAGCCGCGGCGAGCCTCGCCCCGAGTGGCACGTTCACGACCCTGGCCGGCAAGGACATGACCGTGGCCGCCCTGCGCGGTAAGCCGACGCTGCTGTGGTTCCTCGTCGCAGGCTGTTCGAGCTGCGTAGCGAGCGCCCCCGCGATCGCCAAGTACCTGCCCAGCCTCGAGGCTGACGGTGTCCACGTGGTCAGCCTCGACCTCTACGGCGACCTCCCCTCAACCGCCGGGGGACGCATGGACCTCAGCGCGTTCGCGGCCAACAACGCCGGGCCTGCATGGTCCAGCCCGGGGTGGACCTGGGGCATGGCATCCAAGGCCCTCTCCGTGGCCTACGACCCGGCCGGCAACCCCGATGTGTATGTCCTGATCGGCCCCGGGGGGCACCTCCGCTACCACAACAGCGTCCCGGTAAGCACCATGCCCCAGCTCCTCGCCGCCGCAGGCGCCCTCACCGGACGCCCGACGATCCCCACTCCGGCTGGCCCCACGACCACTACCGCCCCAACCCTGCCGTGACCCGCACACCGCCCCGGGCGGTACCGTTTCGTCTATGCAAATCCGCCGCTGCCATAGGTCCGCAGGCCGGGCCAAGCTCGCTGTCGCGGTAGCTGCGGTAGCTGCGGTCGCGTTGGTCGCCGCGGCGTGCGGCACGACCGCGTCTGGCGCCGCCAAGGACCCTGCCTCCTCCTCGGTGGCGGCGACCAAGGCGATGACCGAGTACGTGGGTGGCCACTGGATACCGTTCAGCTCCGCCAAGCCGTTGAGCCCGGCACAGTGGGCGATCGTCGATGCCTACGCCAACTTCAGCTCCGCCGCGCTTGCGGTGTACTCGACTCGTTCGGTGGCCCCGCTCGCCACGGTGGTTTCCTCCCAGTCCAAGGTGACCGCCATGTTCACCCGGTACCTGGCCGCGGGGAACAACCCCGAGGCGCTCTACACCAAGGCAACCGTCGAGGCGGTGGCGATCCACGGATGTCGCGCCAGCCTCACCCTGGAGCTGTACTACCCGGGCGGGCGAAGCCTGCACTACGTGTCCTCGTGGGTGCGGCCCTTCGACCGGGCCGGCCTCGCCCACACCGCCAAGACCGGCGTCGCAGGCTCGACGTCGGCGGGCCAAGGCGGCTTGGCCGCCTTGGCGGCCACCCAGTACGCGCCGTGGCAGTTCGTCGGCGACAATCGGGTCGGCGGTGTGGACACCCCGTGCGGGATCTGACGCCTGGCGCCGCTCCAGCGGCTCCCAGAGGGAATGTCCACCAAGTCGGCCCGGCCGGCGGCCTGGGGGAGGCGTGCTCGCCGTCGAAGCGGTCGCTGCAGGCGAGATAGCGCTCAGCTCGTCGCGCTTTGCCTCGACTGATGCGTGCGCCGAGCCCGAGCCACCCTCGATGCCGAGCGGGCGGTGACGGCAGTCGAGGTGACCGCTCCGGGACGCTTGGTGGTTCGCTACGACCCTCATGGGGCCCGCCTCGCAAACCTGGCCGAGGTGGCCCGCGCCGCCTTGGAGGCCGACCCCCACAACCCCGCCCCGGTGACGCTGCGCTACGACGAGTCCTGGCGAGCCTCGGGAGCGGCCCGCCGAGAGCCGGCGAGCACCCCCATGGTCGACACGCAGGCGGGGATCAGGTAGTCGAGGACCATTCGAACCCATACGACCCAGCCGAGGTGCCCGCTGGCGAGAACGCCGCCCTGGTTGATCCCGACCAGGGCGGTGCCGACCACTGCGGCGATGAGGGCGACACGACGCCGGTTGGGGCGGTGCAGGCAGACGGCCAGCGCCTCGGGGGCGCTACCCCACGTCGGGGGTGTGGCACCAACGTGGTCCGACAGGGCGGTCGGAGCGCCGGGTGCAAGACCTCGGTCACGGCCATCTTGTGTCGGGGACGAGGGGGACACGACTGCCCGCACCCTTCACCGAGGCGGGCTGACCTTGGCGCACGCTGCGATGGAAGCGGCGTGGTCTGCTACCAGGTTCTGGCCGAGAGCGACCAGCTCAGCGACCCTCGGATCGGTGACCCGGTAGAAAGCGAAGCGACCCTCCCGGCGAGCCGAGACCAGACCGCAGGAGACCAGGCAGGCGAGATGGGCGGACACCCGCCCTTGGGACAGGCCGGACTGCGCGACGCACTCGCTGCCGGTCCGCTCCGCGCCGGCGCAGAACTCGAGCAGGGCCAGGCGGGTGGGGTCCCCGAGCGCCCGGTAGAAGCGGGCCAGCAGCTCTCGCCCGGCGAGGCCGGCAGGCGCGGGCGCCCCCGGCGCCGCTGGGCGCCGGCTGGTATTCAGGAGTGGCCGGGACGGCTCGCCTGGCGCTCCCGGCTCGTCGCGCCGGCGCCGGGAGGTGACGGTCGGGGCCGCTGTCATGCTGCGCAGCATGAGAGCTTGGCGACATCGGTGCGGAAGCTCTGGGCGGCCAGCTTGATGCCCTCGGCCATGGTCAGGTACGGCGCCCAGGTCGACGCCAGCTGGTCGGTGGTCATGCCGGCTTCGAGGGCATGGGTGGCGGCGAGGATGGCGTCCCCGGCGTTGGCGGCGGCGATGTGGATGCCGACCACCTTTCCGGTGCCCACCTCGGCCACGACCTTGACCACCCCGCGGGTGTCGCGGTTGACGATCGCCCGGGGCACGTACGCCAGGGGCAGCACCCGGCAGGTGCACTCGATGCCGGCGTCGGCGACCTGGGCGTCGGTCAGGCCGACCGCAGCCAGGTTCGGGGTGGTGAAGGTGACCCTCGGCAGATGCGAGTAGTCCACCGTGCGTCTCGCGTCTCCGAAGGCGTTGTCGACCACCATGGTGCCGTGCGCCCCCGCCACGTAGACGAACTGCGCCGCCCCGGTGACATCGCCGGCGGCCCAGATCCTCGGGTTGGTGCTGCGAAGACCATCGTCCACTACGACCTCCCCGGCCCGACCGGTCTCCACTCCTACGGTGCCGAGGCCGAGGCCGGCGGTGACCGGCCGGCGCCCCGTCGCCATCAGAATGGCATCGGCGCGCACCTCACGGCCATCGGCCACCCGGGCTACCACCTTGCCGTCCTCCCGGGACACCCCCGCCAGGGCCGCCGAGGTCCAGATGTCGACGCCCTCGTCGGCGAGCACCCCGGTGATCACCTCCGACAGCTCCGGCTCCTCTCCCGGCGCCAGGCGCTCCAGTGCCTCGATCAGGGTGACCGAGGCGCCGAGGCGGGCGAAGGTCTGGCCCATCTCCAGGCCGACGTAGTTGCCGCCCACCACGATCAGCGACCCGGGCAGCTCGTCGAGCTCCAAGGCGGTGGTCGAGGTCAGATAGCCGGTCTCGGCCAGGCCCGGCACCGCAGGCACCCACGGCGCCGCCCCGGTGGCCACCAGGTAGTGGGCGGCGTCGATCCGCTCCCCGTCGACTTGGAGGGCCGGGCCGTCGACGAAGCGGGCGTCACCGCGGCGGACCTCCCAGCCGTAGTCGACCGCGAGGTCCTCGTACTTCTCTTTGCGCAGCATCCCGACGATCTCGTTCTTCCCTGCGATCAGGGCGGCCATGTCGGTCGGTGCCGCTGACGTGGCGATGCCGGGGAACCGGTCCTCGGAACCGACATGGCGGGCCTCGGCCGCCGCCAACAGCGCCTTGGAGGGGATGCACCCCACGTTCACGCACGTCCCCCCGATCGTGGACCGCTCGACCATCATCACCCGCAATCCCCTGGTGGTAGCGGCGATCGCCGCCGCGAAGCCCGCCCCTCCCGAACCGATGATCGCCAAGTCGTAACCCATGATTGCTCCTCGCGGTATCTGCCTGCTTGCGGCATCTGTCTATCCGGATGTTAGCGTACAGCAGCCGACCGGGCCCGCCGAGGACCCGTAGGTGTGACCAGACCAGGAGCAGAGCATGGATATCGACGAACTGGCTGCCGAGCTGGACCACGGCTTGGGCAGCAGGGAGGCATCCCCGCTGTACGGTCCGCTGCTCCAGCTCTTGGCCCGCGGTGAGCCAGTCAGCGTCGAGTCTGCTTGCCACGGCACCGGGGCGCCGGTACGAGTCACCGTCGACCCCGCAGCCGGGGTGACCAGCGTCGATCCTGCCACCGCTGTCGTGTCGATCGTCACTCCCGGGGAACACAGCAGTATCCGGACGGCGTTTTGCAACCAGGTTCACTTCTTCGCGTCCCGTCAGGCCGCGCGACCCTGGCTCGATGAGCACCCCGGCATGACCGTCCTGCCCGCCGTCGACGCACACCGGCTCGGGCAGTCACTGCTGCCTGCGCTGCTCGAAGCTCCCACCTCCGACCCGACCGCGGCTGAGGGCGGCCCGCAGAACTAGTTGTACGAAGTCCGGCGGGACTTCGAGCGTTTCCGCGCGCGAACCGATGACGTGCGCGCGGTTAGTTCAGCGGGGCGCACCTGAGTGCTGATGGGCTGCCACGGTCGAGGACACGCCCGCAGACCGTCAATGGGCAGCGTCCCACCGGGCGGCACCAGCACCGAATACCAGCACCAGCAGCCCGTAGATGCCGAGCGGTCCGGTAGCCGCAGGACCGAAGGCCGCAGCCGCGATGCCAGCGGCAACCGCGAAGTCACGCATGGCGACGGGGAGCAGAACGCCGGGGCGTGCCGGCTTCGGGAGCCCGAGGGTCAGGAGCCATCCAAGACCGCTCGCGCCGACCAAGAAGGCGAGAAGAGCGACAACCACCACCGCGTAGGCAGGGCGGAACTGGACCTGGCTGGCTACCTCCCAGAGCAACGCGAGCAGCGCCACCGAGCCGACCAGGCGACCCGAATCGAGGCTCTGCTCACCGAGGTGGGCGATCTGGCGCAAACCGCTGCCGGCACCGAGGGGTAGGGCGACGACCAGGCCAAGGTTGACGAGAAGTGCTAGGGGGTGCAGCGTCGGCGCGTGGGCGAGGAGTCCGAGCACTGGCCCGGCGGCGGCGACCGTGACCACGCTGGAGACGGCCAGGAACGCAGCGGCGACGGCGACCTCGCCGCCGGCTAGGCCGACAAGAGCTACCGACGCGACCTCGGTTGGGGCGACGCCGATAGCCAGAACCCCGTCGCGCGGTGGCCCTGACACGAGTTGGGCAACCGCCCACGCCAACCCAGGTAAGGCGACGGTGCTGATCGCCAGCGCGAGCAGTAGGCGCGCCCAGCGGGTCCGAACCGCCCATAGGGTGGCTGCGTCCACTGACAGGCCGGTCGCGAACACGAGCACTGCGAGGGTGGGGTCGATCGCTCCGGAACGGTCGAGCGCCCGGCCAGGGTCGGGCAGGGCCACCCCGAGAGATCCGAAGGCGATGACAAGGAGAAGCAGCAGCGCCTCCAGCCGATCAGCGAACCTGCCCACTGCCTCTCCGCCTCTCACGGTCCGGCCAGGCAGGCTCTCCCGGGCCGGGTTATGTCGGGCGCTGCCGGCGAGTTAGCATGGCGTAGCTGTTGCGGGATGCTGGCTAGACGTCGAATCCTCGTGACCTCGGCGTCCTAGCCACCGAGAGCCTTGCGGATCTCCGCCAAGCGCTCCGGGTTGGCATGCCACCACACCCAGCGGCCCCGCTTCTCCCCGACAAGGATCCCGGCCTCGCAGAGCACCTTGGTGTGGTGAGAGACGGTCGGTTGGCTCTTCCCGAGCGGGGCTTCGAGATCACACGAGCACACCTCGACCTGGGCGGCGACCAGGGATAGTAATCGCAGGCGCACCGGGTCGGACAGCGCGGCGAGCACCCGGGCCAACCCGACAGCCTCCGCCTCAGCCAGGGGTGCCTCCATGACCGACGAGCAGCACAGCCCGGCCGTGTCGGCCTCGGGGACCACCGCCACCTTCGCCATCCCACGCCTCCACATATTGACAACTATCGATACAGTAGTCATAGTGAGTATCGACAGAGACGAATCTACCAGGAGGACGTCGGTGTCCCGTGTCCAGCTCGCCATGAACGTCGCCGACCTCGACGAAGCCATCGTGTTCTACTCCAAGCTGTTCGCCACCGAGCCGACCAAGGTCAGGCCCCGCTACGCCAACTTCGCGATCATCGACCCGCCGCTCAAGCTGGTTCTCATCGAAGATGCCAACCAGACCCCGGGCACGCTCAACCACCTCGGCGTCGAGGTTGCGAGCACCGGCGACGTGACCGCCGCTCAGGGCCGCCTTGCGGCCGACGGCCTGGTCACCGTGCTGGAGGAGCAGACCGCCTGTTGCTACGCGGTGCAGGACAAGGTGTGGGTCGACGGTCCCGGCGGTGAGCCTTGGGAGATCTACACCGTGCTGGCCGACACCGACATGCCCGCGGGGCGGCTGCGCTCGGCGGCACCTCGTGAGGCGGCGTGCTGCGCCACCCGGCCCGACCTGGCCGGGGCCGCGTCGGGGGAGTCGTCGTGTTGCTGAGCCAGCCGGTCCCCGAGCCGGTCAGTGGTGGGCGATGAGCGACGTCGTCGCCGAACGGCCCGCCGCCGGGGTCGAGCCCGAAGGCCCGGTCATCGCCCGCCTGTCGTTCCTCGACCGGTTCCTGCCGGTATGGATAATCGCCGCCATGGCGCTTGGTATCGGCCTCGGCCGGGCCATCCCCAGCCTGAACACCCACCTCGATGCCATCCAGGTCACCTCGGGGACGTCGCTGCCGATCTTCGTCGGCCTGCTGGTGATGATGTACCCGGTGCTGGCCAAGGTCCGCTACGGCCGGCTCGGCTCGGTCGCCCGCGACCGCCGCATGCTGATCTCCTCGCTGGTGCTCAACTGGGTGGTCGGCCCGGCGGTGATGTTTACCCTGGCCTGGCTGCTGTTGGCGGGCCAGCCAGCGTACCGGACCGGCCTCATCATCGTCGGCCTGGCCCGTTGCATAGCCATGGTCCTCATCTGGAACGACCTGTCCTGCGGTGACCGCGAGGCCGCCGCGGTGCTCGTGGCGATCAACTCGCTCTTCCAGATCGTTGCATTGCATTCGCCTTCCTCGGCTACTTCTACCTGCGCGTCCTGCCCAGCTGGTTGGGCCTGTCGACTGTTGGGATCCACCTGTCGGTGTGGCGGATCGCTCAGACCGTGCTGATCTTTCTCGGCGTCCCCCTCGTCGCCGGGATCTTGACCCGCACCATCGGCGAGAAGGCACGCGGCCGGGACTGGTACGAAACAAAGCTGCTGCCCCGCCTCGGTCCTTTCGCCCTCTACGGGCTGCTCTACACCATCGTCATCCTCTTCGCCCTCCAAGGCCACACCATCACCTCCAAGCCAGTCGACGTCATCCGTATCGCCCTGCCCTTGCTGGCGTACTTCGCCGTCATGTGGTCCGGGGCGTTCCTCCTCGGCCGGGCTATCGGCCTGCCCTACGAGCGCACAGCCACCCTGGCCTTCACTGCCGCGGGCAACAACTTCGAGCTGGCCATCGCCGTAGCCATCGGCGTGTTCGGCGTCGCCAGCGGCGAAGCCCTCGCCGGCGTCGTCGGACCCCTCATCGAGGTCCCTGTCCTCGTCGGCCTGGTCTACGTAGCCCTGCGGGCTCGCAAGCGGTTCTACCCGACCGGGCCTCCCCGCGAGACCGCCAACCCGGAAGCGACAGCGAAGGAGGGCCCATGACCGCCACGGCCGACCCGAGGACCGAGAGACGGCTGGCCTCCGACATCGAAAGCCTCGGGACTCGGGACCGATCTCGCCGGGATCCCCTCGTCACAGACGATCGGACGGTACCTGGCCGAGTCACTGGAGCAGTCCCACAACGCCCGGGTGCGCACGTTCGGGCGTTGTCCGTCAACCGCTTCGTACACGAGTGGCTCCCGGCGACCACCCAAGCCGGCGGGGCTACCGTCAGCTCAGGTCGGCGAGGCAATCACCGACCCGCTCCGGCGGTGCCCGACCGGCGCCTCCAAGCCCTCGCCCCCGAGCTCAAGATCCGACCTGAAAGGGACGACCCGTGCATTTGCTGGCGATCGGAGGAAGTGACGGAGGGATCTCCGCGGCGCTGCGTGCCCGGGAGATCGACCCGGGCGTGGACGTCACGGTGATGCTCGCCGACTCCTACCCCAACTTTTCGATCTGTGGCATCCCGTACCTGATCTCGGGCGACGTGACCGACTGGCGCCACCTGGCGCATCGCAGCAGGCCCGACATCGAGGCGCTCGGGGTCCAGCTGATGACCGACACCGTCGCCCGACGCATCGACATCGAGGGCCACCACGTCGTCGCCACCGGGCCCGACGGGCGAGAGCAGCGCGTCGGCTACGACCGGCTGGTCGTGGCCACCGGTGCGGTTCCCGCCCGGCCTCCCATCGACGGGCTGGGCCGGCTCGGGCCGGCCGACGGTGTCCACCTCCTCCACACCATCGGCGACACCTTCGACATCCTCGACACGCTCGGTGAACGTGATGTCACCTCGGCGGTCATCGTCGGCGCCGGCTACATCGGCTTGGAGATGGCCGAAGCCCTAACCGCCCGAGGTGTCACCGTCGCCCAGGTCGAGCAGCTCCCCCAGGTTCTCCCAACCCTCGACCCCGCCCTTGGCGCCCTTGTCGGAGACGAGCTCCGCTCCCACGGTGTCGGCGTGCACACTTCCACCCGCATCGCGGGCATCGAGCGCAAGGACGACCGTCTCGTCGTGCACGGCGCCACCACCGACACCAACGAAGTCTTCGACCAGGCGACCGACCTGGTCCTGGTCGTCGCCGGGGTCAAACCCGACACCGCCCTCGCCGCCGACGCCGGCGCCACTCTCTCGGCGGCCGGGGCGATCGTCGTCGACCGCCACATGCGCACCGGTCTCCCTGACATCTACGCCGCGGGGGACTGCGTCATCACCCACCATGTGCTGCTCGGCGACACCTACCTGCCGCTTGGCACCACCGCCCACAAACAGGGCCGGGTCGCCGGCGAGAACGCCCTCGGCGCCAACCGAGCGTTCGCCGGGAGCACCGGCACCCAGGTCGTGAAAGTGTTCGACCTTGTCGCCGCCCGCACCGGGCTACGCGACCACGAAGCCATTCCTGCGGGCTTCGATCCCCTCACCGTCGCCGCCACCGCAGATGACCACAAGGCCTACTATCCAGGCGCTCAGACCGTGCATGTGCGGATCACCGGCGACACCCGAACCGGGCGGCTCCTCGGAGCCCAACTCGTCGGGCCGATCCCAACTGCCGTCCACAAGCGGGTCGACACCGCCGCAGCGGCCATCTTCACCGGACTCAGCGTGGCCCAGCTCAGCGATCTCGACCTGTCCTACACCCCGCCTCTCGGAAGCCCATGGGACGTCCTCCAAGCCGGCGCCCAGACCTGGGAACGCGCCGCCGCCCTCCACTGAACGCCTCTCGCGGGAGCCGCACCCTTCACGCCGGTAGCAGCGAGCGCGTTTACCGAAAGTTCATCTTGAGGCCATCTCGTGTGAACTTGTTGGGCCCGGAAGGTTCATGAGCTGATGCGATGCTGGTGACGTCATATCGAACCTCGTCGATGACATGAGCGACCGCCGATAGGTGGGGAGCGGAAGGAGCGGGTCGTGGCCGGAAACGCAGCGTCGATTACCGAGTTGTACCGACCGTTGGACGAAGCCGAGGTGGGCCGCAAGCACTGGCTGGCGGTGATCACAGCCGGGATGGGGTTCTTCACCGACGCCTACGACCTGTTCATCATCGGGACGGTCACGGTCATCCTGACGCCGATCTTTCACCTCGACACCAGGCAGATCTCGCTGCTCAACTCGATCTCGCTGCTGGCGTCGGTGGGCGGGGCGTTGACGTTCGGCAAGCTGATGGACCGCCTCGGCCGCAAACGGATGTACGGCCTGGAGGTCGCGATCCTCGTCGTCGGGGCCCTGCTCTCCGCCTTCTCGTGGAACTTCACCTCGCTGCTGGTGTTCCGGGTCCTCGTCGGCTTCGGCGTCGGCGGTGACTACGCCACCTCGGCGGTGATCACCTCGGAGTACGCCAACAAGAAGGCCCGGGGCCGCCTGGTCGGGACGGTGTTCGCGATGCAGGGCTTCGGCCTGCTGGCCGGCCCGGCCATCGCTTCGATCTTCATCGGCGCTGGGGTTCCCAACAGCCTGTCGTGGCGGCTGATGCTCGGCCTCGGCGCCGTCCCCGCGGCGTCGGTGATCTACCTGCGCCGCAAGATCCGCGAGACCCCCCGCTACACCCTGGGAGTCAAGGGCGACGTGACCACCACCGCTGAGACGGTCCGCTGGGTCACCGGTGACCGCCCCCTCAAGGGCAACCGCACAACGGCGGCGTCGACCAACGGCACTGCTGGCGGCCGAGCGGGAGTCCGGGCCCGGCTTACCTCCAAGCCGTTCCTGGTCCGCCTGATCGGCACAGCCGGGAGCTGGTTCCTCATCGACATCGCCTTCTACGGCAACTCGGTGTCGAGCCCGCTCATCTTGAAAGCCCTGCAGCCGCACGGCACGCTGCTGTCGCACACGCTGATCTCCCTCGCCATCTTCGCGGTCGCCGCGCTGCCGGGCTACTGGGTGGCCGTCGGGTTGTTGGACCGCCTCGGACGCAAGCGCATCCAGTGGCAGGGCTTCGCAGTCATGGCCGTAGCGTTCGCCGCGATCGCCCTGATACCCGGTGCCGCCAAGAACGTCTGGGTGTTCCTGGTCCTGTTCGCCATCAGCTACTTCTTCGTCGAGTTCGGCCCCAACATGACCACCTTCGTGTTCCCCTCGGAGATCTTCCCCACCTCCATCCGAGGCACCGGAGACGGGATCTCCGCCGCTGCGGGCAAGTTCGGGGCGTTCCTCGGGGCGCTGTTCGTCCCCACCCTCCTCAAGTCCGCCGGGATCACCGGGGTGGAGGGAGTGATGGCGGCGGTATCGGTCGTAGGCGTCATCCTCACCTTGATCGCCCTCCCCGAGCCGATGGGCCAAACCCTAGAGCACGCCTCCGCCGAGGTCGGACCGGCCCCGGTCGCCGCTGCGGTGTGATCGACGAATAACCACAGCGACTGTCTTGCCCGAGCGATCCGGGCCTCACGACCTCGAATTACAGTAAGGGGGTCCTCGACGCTCACCCGCAGCTACAGTAGTTGCGCGTCGGGGAGGTCGGGCTGAGAGGCCACAGACATCCCGGTTAGGACTGTCCGACGGACGTGGACGTGGCGTGGTCGATCACGATGCAGTAGCCGGTGTCGTCGGGGGGGAGTCGGTCGGCTTGGCCTTTGAGGGCGACCAGCTCGGCGCGGAGGTCTTGTAGCTCGCTGATGCGCCGGTCGAGGTCGCCTACTTGGCGTTCCAGCAATCCGAGGACATAGGTGCACGGCCGTTGCCCTCGTTCTCGGAAGGCGAGGATCTCTCCGACTTCGGCCAGGGCGAACCCCAGGCGCTGGGCGGTCTTGACGAACACCAGCCGGTCGACGTCGACGGTGGTGTAGTCGCGGTAGCCGGACGGGGTCCGTTCGGGGTCGGGGAGGAGGCCGATGTCCTCGTAGTAGCGGATGGTCTTGGGGTTGATCCCGACAGCGTCGGCCGCCTCGCCGATCCTCATGCCGCCACCTCGACTTCGCTGGCATCATCCGCTTCGGGGTCTTGGT
>JAJZJY010000632.1 GCA_021809885.1 Actinomycetes bacterium | reverse complement strand
GGAGCCGGCGACGACCGACGCCGCTGCGCTCAGCGCGTCGACCGAACGCACCTGGGTGCCGACGAACGGCACGAGGCGGAACGGGGCGACCAGGGGGCTGTTGACGTCGGCGTGGGCCGCCTGGAAGTCGGCGGCGGCGGCGGCCAGCAGCCCCGAGCCGTGAGCAGCGGTGAGATCGGCGAGGGTCAGACCCGCCTTGGCCCGGCCGGCGGCGGCGATGCCGGCGTGCAGGCGCTGGTCGGCCTGAACGAGGCTCACCGCCACGAAGGCGAGCCATACCAGGAGGAGGCCGATCAGTACTGCCAGCGCGGCCCACCAGCGCCGCCGGCGTGGGTCGGAGGTGCGCCGGCGGCGCCCGTCGCCAACGAGTGGCTCCATGTGGCGCCGGACCGTAGCAGCGGGAGGCGCCGGTGACCGGCCACCGCCGGCAGGGTGCGGCGTGGTAGGAACGGCGCGTGCGCATCGCCGTGGCCTCCGACCATGCCGGGTTCGTGCTCAAGCAGGCGGTCGCCGAGCACCTGAGAGCGGCCGGTCACGAGGTGCTCGACCTCGGGACCGACAGCGAGGCGCCCGTCGACTACCCGTACTTCTGCGCCGGCGCCGCCCGGGCGGTCGTGCGGGGGGAGGCCGACGTCGGCGTGGTCATGGGCGGCAGCGGCCAGGGCGAGCAGCTGGCTGCCAACAAGGTGAGGGGGGCGCGGGCCGCCTTGTGCCACGACGAGTACACCGCCCGCTACGCCCGCAGGCACAACGACGCCAATGTCCTGTCGCTCGGCGCCCGGGTCACGGCCGCCGAGCTGGCCCTCGACATCCTCGACGTGTTCCTCTCGACCGGCTTCGACGGCGGCCGCCACCTCGTGCGGGTGGAGCAGATCGCTGCCATCGAGGCGGAAGAGGCCGCCCACCCGAGCAACGCCGGCGGCTGAGAGGCGGTCAGCTCGTACGCAGGTCGAGCCCGAGAGAGCGCAGCTGGTCGGCGGGTCGGTGGTAGCCGCGCTCGAGGTGGTGCACCCCGTGGAGCACGGACCGACCCTCGGCGGAAGCGGCGGCGATCACGCTGGAGAAGCCGGCCCGGACGTCGGGTATGTCCACCTCGGCGCCCTGCAGCTTCGAGACGCCCCTCACGACGGCGGAGTGCAGGTAGGGGGAGTCGTGGAACCGGCAGGCCGGCCCGCCGAGGCAGGTCGCGAACAGCTCGATCTCGCCGCCCATCGCCTGCAGGGCCGGGACGTAGACGAAGCGGTCCTCGTACACCGTCTCGTGCAGCACCGACATGCCCTCGGCCTGGGTGAACAGCACCATGAGCGGGGTCTGCCAGTCGGTCATGAACCCGGGGTGGACGTCGGTCTGCACGGCGGCGGCCCGAAGGCCGCCCGGGGCCGAGGCCGTCATGCCCCGGTCGTCGATCTCCACCTCCGCCCCCATGCGCAGCAGGGTCGTGATGGCGGTCACCAGGCGGTCCTGCCCGCAGCCGCGGACGGTGACCTGGCCACCGGTCAGCAGCCCGGCGGCGAGGTAGCTGAACGCCTCGTTGCGGTCACCCTCCAGGCGGGTCGTGCTGCCCCGCAGGCGGGGGACGCCCTCGATGACGATCCGCCGGTCGGGGGCCAGCTCGATCCGGGCACCCATCCGCTGCAGCAGGAGGGCCAGCTCGAGCACCTCCGGCTCCGTGGCGGCGTTGCGGATGACGGTCCTGCCCTCGGCCAGCGACGCCGACAGGAGCGCCGACTCGGTGGCGCCGACGCTCGGGTAGGGGAGCTGGATGATGGCGCCCCGGAGGCGGGAGCAGCGGGCCGCTATGCCGTCGTCGGTGACCTCCACCTCGGCGCCGAGGGTCCGCAGCAGCTGGACGTGGAAGTCGATCGGCCGTGCCCCGATCCGGTCGCCGCCGACACGGGGGACCCACGCCTCACCGGTCAGGTGCAGCAGTGGGCCGAGCATCAGCACCGGGATCCGGTTGAGGCCGCTGAACGACAGCGGGACAGCTGGGCTCGGCTGCTCCGGCGGGGTCACGGTCAGCCGGTCCCCGTCGCGCTCGACGCCGGCGCCCACCGCCCGCAGGATCGACGTCGTGATGTCGACGTCGCCTACCTCGGGCACGTTGGAGATCGTGCTCGGCTCCGAACCGAGGATCGCCGCGACCATGTGCTTGGTCACGGCGTTCTTGGACCCCCGCACGGCGACCTCACCGCGAAGAGGTCCATTTGGCTCGATCACCCACGCATCCGACACGGCAGGGAGGCTACCCACCCGGCGGGCGTCTCACGGCGCCGGCGCCCGACCGGATCGGGGCTCAGCGGGAACGTCCGGCCGGCGGGCGGCACGTGGTAGACCCGCCCGGTGGCTTGCTTGGTGACGGTGGCGTCGGGGGCGACGACCCCACCCTCGGTCCCCGCGTCGCCCTACGTGACCCTCCAGCCGCCATCCCCGAGAGGCGGCATCCCCGGCGCAGCGACAGACACTTGGGACCTCCACGGCATGCTCGGCGCTGCCCGGCCCCGCCGGCGGTGACCGCATTGGAGGGCATCGAGGTGGTCCGGCTCCGCCTGCCGCTGGTCGAGCCGTGGGTGACACCGCTCGGCACGCTCCGCAACCGTGACGTGTTGCTCTGCCGTGCCGTGGTGGGTGGCGCCAGCGGCTGGGGCGAGTGCTCCGCCCAGCCGGAGCCGACCTACAGCGCCGAGTACGTGGACGGCGCCGCCGACGTTCTGGCCCGCCACCTCGTGCCCCGCCTGCTCGCCGCCGCCGCCGTGCGCGGCCGCGACGTGCCGGCGGCCCTGGCCGCCGTCAAGGGCCACCCGATGGCCAAGGCGGCCCTCGAGGTTGCCGTCCTCGACGCCGAGCTCCGGTTGCTCGGGCGGGGCCTGGCCACCCACCTGGCGTGCGTCTCCGACCCGCCGGCGCCGGAGCCGGCTGCTCGGGTCACCGCCGTCGTCGCCGTCGGCCTGCACCCACGGCTCGACGACCTGCTGGCCGAGGTCTCCGGCCACGTAGCCGCCGGCTACCGGCGGGTGAAGCTCAAGGTGCACCCCGGTGCCGACCTGGCGCCCGTGGCAGCGGTGCGCGGTGCATGGCCCCCGGGGCGGCTGGCCCTCCAGGTCGACGCCAACGGCAGCTACGCCACCGTCGCCGACCCGGTCACCGCCCTACGGCCCCTCGACGACCACGACCTGCTGGTCGTGGAGCAGCCCCTCGCCGACGACGACCTCGTCGGGCACGCCACCCTCGCCCGGGGCCTGCGCACGCCGGTCTGCCTGGACGAGTCGATCACCTCCGACGGCGCTGCGGCCGCGGCCCTGGCCATCGGCGCCTGCCGGGTCGTCAACCTGAAGCCCGGCCGGGTGGGAGGCGTCCACGCCGCCTTGCGCATCCACGACCGGTGCCGGGCGGCAGGCGTCGGGCTGTGGGTGGGCGGCATGCTCGAGACCGGCGTCGGCCGGGCGGTCAACCTGGCGCTCGCCTCCCTCCCGGGCGTCACCCTGCCCGGCGACCTCTCCGCCGCCGACCGGTTCTGGGCCGAGGACATCATCACCCGCCCGGCAGTGCTCGAACCGGACGGGACCATCGCCGTCCCCACCGCCCCGGGCATCGGCGT
>JAJZJY010000631.1 GCA_021809885.1 Actinomycetes bacterium | reverse complement strand
GACTGACCGGAAAGGGCCTCGCCGGTCACCTCAGGCACGAGGTTCGCCCGCGCCCGCGCCCCCGCCCCCGCCGCCCGCGCCCGCTTGAGGACCAACTGTGTGCGAAGACTGACCGGAAAGGGCCTCGCCGGTCACCTCAGGCACGAGGTTCGCCCGCGCCCCCCGCCCGCGCCCCCGCGCCCCCCGGCGTCAGCCCGGACCAGCCTCCGGAGAGAATCGCCGCAAATCCCCGACCTGGGTGGGTCCTACGGCGTTATGATTGCACGTCACGGCAGGCGTCGATGTGTCAACGCGCGGGTTTTCGTCGGCCGAAGGACCGGACGCACTGGCCGAAGAGGTGGGGCGATGTCCTGGTTACCCTGGAGCAACTCGTGAAAAAAGGACGACACCGGCGATTCGAGGAGGCGCGCAGCCTCAAGCGCGCGTTCGAGGTGAGGGTCGAGCCGTGCCCCGAGTGCGGCCACGTGCCGCCGGAGCCGCACGCATCCTGGTGTCTCTACGAGTCCGAGGAGCTCGAGGATGCCGAGGACGAGGGTGACCGCCCGACTTATTGAGGCGCTCGAGCAGGTTCAGGTGCGCTGCGGCGCCCCTTGAACGGTCGTACCGGCGTGTCGATCGGCGCTCCGCAGCGCGGGGTGCGGAAGTCGAACTGCGGCGGTGGCTCTCTTGCGGCCCGAGCGCCCGTCCAAAGAAACCCGGCCACGGCGGTCGTCGAGGTAGGCAGCCACCAGCTCGTAGCGATCGCTCCCCATCATCTCGACGAGCTCGTCCCGCATGGCCACGTAGACCGGCCTGGAACCGAAGAAGGCGTCGGCCGACTCCGTGCACCACCAGGCGAAATCTGCTCCACCCGGGCCCCAGTGCCGCCGTTTCCACTCGCCTATCGTGGTGGTGACGTGCCCGTCCGAGGCGGAGCTCTCTTCGCGTCGCAGGGGTAGTTGCCAACAGACGTCGGGTTTTACCGCCAGTGGAGCGACGCCCCTTGCCAGTGCCGCCTGGTGCAGCGCGCATCCGGCGCCGCCCTTCCAACCGGGGCGATTGAGGAAGATGCAAGCTCCGTCCACGAGCCTCGTCGTGACGGCCCGGCTGTGGCCGCCTCGGAGCGGGCCGCCTCGCTTTTCGGCCACGGAACGAAACTCCCACTCATCCCCGGTCAGCTCGGCTGCCGCCGCCTCAACCCGCAGGGCATCCTCCTCGCCGGTGAAGTGGGCGCCATAGGAGCAACAGCCCTGTCCCAATTCTGGGGCTGGCTCAGAGAGGACGCCTCGGCATCCTCTCCCATATATGCACTGCCAGGCGCTTTCGAGGAAGGTGACGTCGACGACCCAGGTTCTATCCTCGGTCGGATCCTCGAAGCTGACCCACTCGTGGGCACCTTCGGGCCAGGATGCCGACCCGGCACCGCCCGACCCGGCACCGCCCGTCCCCGAGCGCGCTCTCATGCCGGGGTGCGGAGACGCCGGAGCTGTGCTCCAGTCGGCTCGGCGCAGCAGAACCAGGACTCGCTCAGCCGTGCGCGATCGGCGCCGGCAAGCCACGGCGCCACCTTGCTCGGAGGCGGGGAGGCATCCAGCGGGGCTCCTGCCTGGCGAGCGAGCTGCCATATCGCCGCGAACGTCACATCGAGCGGCTCGTCGCCAGCGGCCTCGGCTCGCGCCGCGATCTCGGCGGCAAGCTCGTCGAGGGCGACGTCAGGGGCCGTCCATGTCGTGCTGCCCCCCACTACCTCGCCAATGCAGCTGCCCAGCGTGCTGTCCATCTGCTCCGGCGGCGGCGGCTCCAGCAGGAGCGAACCGCTCGGTAGCAGCAGGCGGATCGAGTACTGCACCGGATCGGTGCTCAGCACGAGGTCGTGCTCGGCCACGAACTGGAGCAGCGCCGCGAAAGATTCGAGTGTCGTCCAGGGTGTAAACGGCAGCCACGAAGGGCGTACCTCCACCCCGGCAGACCTGGCAATCGCGAGAGCGGCTGCCAGGTCTGCGACGCTGTGGCCCTTGTCGAGCAGCGCCAGGATATGGTCGTCGACCGATTCGAAGGCCGACACGACGAAGAGAAGGCCGGAGGCTGCCAGCTCGGGCCACAGCTTCTCGTGAGTCAAGATGTGCTCGACCTTGACGGTGGCGTCGAAAGTGACCGCCGGGAACTGCGAGTGAAGCCGGCGCGCGACCTCCAACGCATGTCGCGGGCGGTTGAGGAAGTCGGGGTCGGCGAAGCTAATGTGGCCCGCCCCGGCCGCGACCACCTGGCCTACGTCCTCGATCACCAGGTCCGGGGAGACCGCGCGCGAGCGCCCCTGGTAGATGGCGGCGACCGGGCAGTGCCTGCAGCGGTGGTTGCAGCCGGTGCTCGCTGCCACGCTCGCGGCGACTATTTCGCGGCCTCGGGCCTTCAAGTGCGAGTACTGCTCCAGGGATTGCAGATCTCTTCGCAGGGGAACCGTCCCTGCCCTGCCCGGCCGGGCCGGTCCCAGCTCGATACGGACAGCCGGCTGCGCGGACTGCTGTCGACGGCCGGGCTCGGCCGTTTCGAGTGCCTGCAACCACTCGAGCAGGGCTGGTACCGCCTCGCCGGCCACGAGCAAGTCGTCGACTCCGACAAGCTCGTTCCCGGAAAGCGCTGGGGCGTAGAGGCCATGCCACGCGACTGGGAGAGCGGGCCGAGATCGGCGGATGGAGGCGACCGCCGCAAGGCCGAGCTGGGTGGCCGTGTGCATCGGGACGGAGATCGCCGCGGCGTCCGCCCAGGCGAGGGCGTGGGGTGGAAGGCCGGAGATCGACAAGTCGCATCCAAGGGTGTCGTGTCCGGCCATCTCCAAGGCGGCTGCCGGGACGGCTATGCCGAGAGGCTGATGCCCGAGCTCGTAGGTCGAGAGCATGAGGACGCGCATCAGGTCACCGTACCGGGAGCGCCCCGCCCGCCGGCGCCCGCGCCCGCACCCCGCCCCAGCCGGAGACGAGCCGGCGGCGCCACAGCTGCACCGGCCGCGGCGTCGATCTCGATCCTGAGGAGCCGGTGAGCCTCGCGCAGAGCGGCCTCGACCATGTCCGGGCTCCTCGCCGCCGCGAAGACGAAACCCAGGTAGCGGTCGCCCTCGGGAAGCCTGCGAACCGGTCTCCCGAGCGGAATAGCGATCTCCACGCCGGTGACGCCTGGCACCGAGCGAGCGTCCTCGATGCCACCGACGGCGACGAGGGTGCCGCTTGCCGGGATGGGTATCATGAGGATGCCGCAGGGGGAGGCGAGCCGGGCTCGCCCCTTTCGGATGCCGAGGGCAGTCGCGATCACGACCTCCTCGAGGCTCGAGCCGTCCTTCATCACCATCGCGGTGGAGCAGCGGCCACCGATCGTGCGGGCTGCCACCTCGAGCAACGCGACGGAGCTTGCACCGGGAACCCGGAGCTCGGCATGGAAGGGGCCCTCTGTCAGACCAAGGGCGCGGACCGCCGCGCGGCAGGCCAGGTGGACCGCATCCAAGGAGCCGGGGGAGAGCTTGCTCGGGGAGACGTAGAGGGTTTCTTCGAAGAAGGGTCCGTCAAGGGGGTCGGGCTTGTCGAAGACCGTGATGATCTCGGCCTCACCGTGGGAGATGATCCCC
>JAJZJY010000630.1 GCA_021809885.1 Actinomycetes bacterium | reverse complement strand
GGTCATCGCGGCGTCGACGGCGTCGACGGCCCCGATCTCGCCCGCGCCGTCGGAGCGGGCGACGGCGGTGATGATCGCCGCGTTGGCGGCTTGGGCGGGGCTGAGGGTGCTGCCGTCGGGCAAGCGAGAGCCGACTGGGAGGGCTCCGCAGATGTTGAGGGTGTCGGCGCCCAAGCTGTTGGGCCGGAGCGTCGGCGCGGCGAGGGACAGTGCGATCACAAATCCCAGGAGCGTCACACCCGCGGTGGCAAGCTTGACCGCAGTGCCTGATGCTGGGTTCCCGACGGCCAGCCCGGCGGCCATCACCGCTGCCCATGCTGCGTCGGCGGCGGGTCCCCCAGTCGACTCAGGTGTTGTGCGATGATGGGCACGACCAGACGGTACTACGGAGAGAGGGAGGAACCTTGTGATACCGACGGTTCACCATGCGATGCTGTTAGCGGCGGGTGGGGGTCTTTCGCCGGTGACCCCTTCGTCGACCGGGCTGCCCATCACGTCGGGGGTCAACACGATCCTGAGCTGGCTGATGTGGGGGGCGCTGATCCTCTGCGGGGCCGGCGCGCTTATCTCGGGTGGGGTGATGGCCTTCGCCAATCACTCCAGCCGCCCCGATCTGTCGGTACGGGCCAAGACCGGGATGTTGTGGGCGCTCGGCGGTGCGTTCTTGATCGGCGTGGCGATCCCTCTCGTGAACGCGTTCTACGGGCTCGCCTAGTCGATGTCGAAGCGCTTGCTGGTGGCGCTCGGGATCCTCGGGCTCCTGGTCGTCGCGGGGGTCGTGGTCGCGGTGACCGGTGTCGGCCGCTCGAGCTCGCCGAGCGCGTCACCCCGCCCGGCGTCCGCTGCCAGCAAGCACCGCCGTGGGTCGACCACGACGAGGGCGCCGTCTACGACGACTACGCCGCCCGGTAGCGCCAGCAGCTCGGCGCTGCCGCTCGGATCGTGGAACCTGCCGGCGCCGAAGCGATACGAGGGTGTGGTCGGCGTCGGGTTCCCGCACACCACCCTCGGTGCTGTGGCCATGGGCTTCAACGAGCTAAGCGCCGAGCAGCAGGTGAACCCGAGCATTGCTGCGTCGGTCGTCGAGGATGTGGCGCTCGACCCCACGCCCAAGCTCGGTCGTCAGGTGGCGCAGGGGATCGAGCAGTTGCGCGCCCGCTTCGGGATCCCTCCCACCGGTCCGACCCCGGACACGATCTCGGTGTCGTTGGAGGCTTGCCGGGTGCAGCAGGTGGCGCCTGACCGTGTCGTCGCCGGTTACGAAGGGGTGCTGGTCGTCCAGGGGCCGTCGATCCAGGGCGTGACGCAGGACTTCGCGGCGGCACTGCCCATGGTGTGGAACGGGTCGGACTGGAAGGTCGATGTCGCAGGAGCTGACTTGCCGACGCCTCCTGTTGCGTTCCCAGGTGCGCCCGGGTCGGCTGCGGACGGATGGCATCCGTGCTCGGAGGGATGAGCCATGTGTAACCCAATACTTGGTCTCGGTGCGTGCCTTTTGGGGAAGGCGGCTTCTGGGATCGCCGGTGGTGTCGCGTCGAGCGTGGGGTCGTCGATCTTCTCGGATCTAGCGCACTGGTGGGCGGATGCCTACAAGTCGCTGCTGGGTGCGTTCTCCGCGGCGTTTCTGCACGCGGGTGACGTGTCGATCGCCCAGTACCAGGCGAGTGGCCTGTGGAAGTTGGAGCTGGGGATCGGGATGGTGTTGGCGGCCGGGGGGATCATCTGGGCCGGGGCCCGGACTGGTTGGACCCGCTCGGGTGAGCCGATGGCGACGGCTCTGGCCGGTTTGGCGAAGGCGGTTGTGGGGACCGGGCTGATCTTCACGGTGGTGATGGCCCTGATGGCAGCCGCGGACTCGATCACCCAGGCGATCATGACCGCTACGGCCGGCTCGACGGCAGGATTCGCGGCAAAGCTGGGCGCGCTTTCCGCGGCGGGCGGTGTGAGCTCTACCGCGCTGATCTTCTTGTTCAGCTTGCTGGGGGTGATCATCACGGCCCTGTTGTGGATCGAGATGCTGATCCGCGCCGCGGGTTTGATCATCGTGACCATGACCGCGCCGATCGGGGCGGGCGGGTTGGTGCAGGAGTCGACGGCGGGCTGGTGGCGCAAGCTGGTGGCCGCCGAGCTGGCGTTGATCGTGGTCAAACCGGTGATCGCCCTGGTGCTCGGGATCGGGTTCACGGCGGTGAGCGGGGCCGCCGGCGTGGAGGGTCTCCTGGTCGGGTTGATGATCCTGGCGGCCTCGGCGTTCGCGTGGCCGACGGTCGCCCGGCTGTTCACGTTCTTCGGTTCGCAGGTGGCGAGCTTCGGGGTGGGTGGGGCGCTGGGCTTCGCCGGGGGATTGGCGGCGGCACGTGGCGGCGGCGGGTCCCTCTCGCAGGGCCAGCCGATGTGGCAGACGATGGAGATGGCAGGGCGGCGCACGAGCAATCCGAGTGATGCGCCGCTCGGCGGCCAAGGTGCGGCGGGCGTGGGGGGCGACGGCCCGACTTCGCCGGGCGCCGGCGGGGCGGCGGTGTCCGGGGAGCTGGCTGCTGGCGCTTCGGATGTTGCTGGGGGAGCAGCTGGATCTGGTGCTGCAGCTGGTGGTGCTGCTGCGGCGGCCGGTCCGGCGGGGATGGCGGCTGCGGCGGGGATCGCCGGGGCGAAGAAGGCGGCGGAGATGCCGGGCCACATGTTGTCTCATGCCGGGGACATGGCGGGCGTCGATGGTTCGAGCGCAACGAGTGCGATGTTGGAGCCTCCGGCGAAGCCGGGGGCGGCTGCGCCGCCGCCGGCGTCTGGTGTGCCGCCGGATGTGTTGGCGCAGATGCAGCGTGAGGGGGCCACCCCGCCGCCTGCGGCGCCACCTGCTCCTCCCGGCCGGCAGGGGCCGTCGTGGCAGGACGTGAGCGGGCAGGGCGGCGCACGGTGAGCGACGCACAGTTCTACTCGGGTTGGCAGCGGGAGCGGGTCGGGCTGTTCTTCGGGTTGGACGGCCTGCAGAGCGCTGCGCTGGCGGCTGGGGCGCTCTGTGTGCTGGTCGTGGTGGTGTCGCGCTCGTGGACGACGGCTGCGGTGCTGATCCCCCTGGTGGTGCTCCTGGCGGCCTCGGCGCTGGTGCGGGTGCAGGGCCGGGTGCCGGTGGCCTGGGCGCGGACGTGGGTGGCTCACCGGATGGTGAGGCTTGCCGGTGCGCACCGGTTCCGTTCCCGGCCGCGCTGGCAGGTGGCGGCGGCCGACGGGGGTGTCGAGCCGCCTGCGGACCCGGGGGATGAGTGGGACCTGCCTGGGGTGCTGGCGCCGCTGCGGCTGCTGGCGGCCGACGACGGAAAGGGCCGCAAGTTCGCGGTTGTCCACCACCGGGTGGAGGGCACCTATACGGCTGTTGCGAGGGTGACCCATCCTGGCCTGGCGCTCCTGGCGTCCGCGAAGGCTCAGAACCGGGTGCAGGGCTGGGCGGGCTGGTTGGCTCAGCAGTGCGCCGAGGACGGCCAGATCTGTCGGGTCGGTACCTACCATCTCGCGGAGCCGGGCGAGGTGGACGAGCTGGGATCGTGGACGGACCAGCATGTACGCCCCGACGCACCGGCTCAGGCGGTGGCGCTGGTGCGAGAGGTGATCGCGGCGGACCGTCGGCGGG
>JAJZJY010000629.1 GCA_021809885.1 Actinomycetes bacterium | reverse complement strand
CCCGAGGCGGCGTCCGGCGAGGACCTGGGCGGGATGGCGGAGCCGGTGGCGGTCGAGGCGGTTCCGGCCGGCGAACAGCGAGAACGCCGAGGCGACGGCGTGGGCTCGGCCCCGCAGCTCTGCGCCGGCTTGGCGGTCGGTGGCGGTGGTGGCCAGCGCGTAGCGGACACAGATGGCCCAGCACGGTTGGGCGGCCTTGTCCAAGATGTCGGCCACGTCGGCGGACCGGGACGGGTCGGTGTTGGCGGGCTGGGCGCTGGGGCCGGAAGTGACCAGGTCGATCAGGCGGGCCGCTCTGGTGGCGGGGCGCCCGGCCCGCCGTGCGGCGGCGGCCTTGTGCAGGCGGGTGAGGCGTCTTCCGGTGACCGGGCGGGCCAGGATCTGCACACAGGCCGACTCGGCCTCCCCGATCGCGTCGAGGGCGCCGAGGAGGGGGCGCAGCGGGTCGACCTTGTGCTCGGCGCGCAGCGGGTAGTACTCGGGAAGGGCGAGGCGCAGGGTGCCGCCGGTCGCCACGCCTTCGCCGACGAGTGGCGGGCCGGCCGGGATGCTCTCGGTGCGCGCCCCGGGCCAGGCCGCCTCGACGGCCCGCTCGACCAGGCCGGGCGGGATCGTGCCGGGCACCCACCAGGCGATCGTCAGGCCGGCATCTGAGGCGGTGAGCTCGAACGCCAAATGCGGCTGGCCGCCGAGGGCCCGCCGCCAGGCCGGGCGCAGCAGCGCGACCAGGTTGGTCCACAAAGTGGCCGGCCCCTGGGGGTCGACGTCGGGCGGGGCGAGCACCTGCACGAGGCGAGCGCCCTCGGCGAACCGGCGGGCCTGGCCGCGTCGGACGAGGGCGACGGTGACGGCCAGGAAGAGTCCGGCCGCGGCGAGGGCCGGGCCGACGGTGACACCGAGGTGGCCGAGCAGATAACCGAGATGGTGGAGCAGCCGGGCGGTCTCGGCGCCGGGATGGGGCAGGTAGTGGGCCAGCGGTCCCGTCACATTTGGAGCTGGCGGCAGGCCTGCTGTTGGTGTGATGGCGGTCGGCTGCGGTGCGGGCACGGTCACGCGGGGAGGCTCCTTTTCGAGGTCGTCACAGGTCGGGGGTGTCGTCGAGGGTCTGCTCGATCCCAGTTCGAGCGAGAAGGTCCTCATCGGCGCTGGCCAGGGCAGTGAAGGCAACCCGGTCCTGGCCAGCCGCAAGGAGGCCCTGGCCGCGTGCCGCGCCGAGCAGGTAGGCCCGCTCGCCAGCGGACAGGCCGAACGCCTCAGCGAGAGCGTCGATGGTCTGGGGGGCCTGGCGGAGCAGGATCTGGGTGGCGGCGTTGGCGACGACGGCCTGGCCGAGCGGGCTGCCGAGGAGGTCGCCGGCGTCTTGGGTGACGACGGTGAGTCCTGCCCAGTGCTTGCGGGCCGACTTGGCCATGCGGAAGAGGAACTCGGCGCCGGACGGGTCGGACATGAGCAGCCACGCCTCGTCGACGACCACCAGCCGCTTCTTGCGGTTGGCGGGGTCGGACACCCGCCGCCAGATGGCATCGAGGGTGAGCAGGGTGCCGACCGCTTTGAGCTCGCTCGGGAGGTCGCAGAGGCTGAAGACGACGAGGTGCCCGTGTGGCTGCGTGGTGGTCGGCCCGTCGAACAGTCCCCGGTGGGTGCCCGTGGTGAACGGCGCCAGCCGGGCGGCGAGCGTGCGGGCGGCGGGGTCGCCGTCGGCGTCGAGGGCGGCGGCCAGATCCTTGAGGAGCGGCGCGGGACGGGCGTGGCTGCGCACATCCGCGGTGATCCCGACCGACTCGTAGGCGGCGACGATCCCCCGGTCCAGGGCCGCAGTCGATGCCGGTTCCGGTTTGCCCCCGAGCAGCACCGCGATGAGGGTGTGGATGAACAGCGCCCGGCGGACCATCGCATCAGGAGCGGCGGCATCCGGTTCGGGGGATCGGGGTCCGGGGGCGAGGTCGAAGGGGTTGACCCGCACGCCGGGGGCGCCAAGATGCACGTAGGCGCCACCGACCGTCTCGGCCAGGCGGCGGTACTCGTCCTCGGGGTCGACCACCGCGATCTCGATCCCCGCGTAGAGCGACCGCAGGGCTTCGAGTTTGGCCAGGTAGGACTTCCCCGCCCCGGAGCGGGCCAGGATGACCGAGTTGTGGTTGTCCTGGGCGAAGCGGTCCCACAGCACCAGGCCCGAGCCGTTGGTGGTGGTGCCGTAGAGGACGCCGGAGGTGGCCGACAGCTCGGCCGACGCGAACGGGAAGCTGGCGGCGAGGGCGTCGGTGTCGAAGCTGCGCCGTTGGGCGAGCGCGTCGACCCCGACCGGCAGGGTGGAGGTCCAGCCCTGCAGGGTGCGCCAGGTGGACGGTTGGGCGTCGAGGAGCATCGAGGCGCACAGTGACCTGACCCGGGCGCACTCCGCCTCGAGCGCCTTCTCGTCTCTGGCGTGGACGGTGAGGTAGAGGCCGACCCGGAACAGCTTCTGCTCCCCCCGCGCCAGACCGGCGGCGAGGTCCCGGGCGTCCTCGGCGGCGACCTCGACGTCGGGGTCGGCCAGCCGGCCCTTGGTGGCGTCCGCGCGGCGTCCCGATTCGAGGCGGGCGAGCTGGCGCCGCAGCCGCTCGGCGGCGATGTTGGCCGGGACCGGTGCGACGTGGACGGTGACGTCGAGGCGGCCGGGGTGGGCGGTGAGCGGCTCCAGCCAGCCCCGGGCGACCTCTCTCGGGTAGCCGGTGACGGCGAAGCTGGCGCACCAGCCGTCGCCGACCCGTAGCGCCCGGGGGCGGACCTCGATGGCGTCGGGGCCGAACGGGGAGGGCGGCCGGGTGGGCGGCCGGGGGAGGCGCGACAGCAGGCTCGTCATCGGGTGTCTCCTTTCGGGCGGGCGAGGGTGACCGGCTCGTCGGTGCCGTCGAGCCCGGTGCCGTAGTGAGCGGTGCCGTCAAGGCTGGCGGGGCGTGGCTCGCCGGCCGGGTCGAGGGCACGGGCCAGGCACGTCGCCGCGGCCGGGCCGTCGAGGACGACAAGAGTGACCCCGGCCGCGCCGAGCGCGCTTGCGGCTTCGGCGGCCCGGCGGTGCAGCCGGGCCGTGGCGTCGGCGCCAGTGCCGTTGGAGGGACGGGGTTGGCGGAGCACGACGAGCACCTCGCGCCGGAGCAGGTCGCGCCGATCGGCCAGCTCGGCGAGGAAGGCGGCGTGGGCGCGTGCCGCGGACTCAAGGGCGGGGTGCGGGAGTCCGGGCGCGGCGTCGAGGAGGGCGTCGATGGAGGGCGTGAGGTCGACCGGCTCGGCCCGTACGAGGAGCTGGGCGGGCTGGTCGAGCCCGTTGAGCCAGCGGGCGAAGCCGGCCACCAGCGCCTCCTGCTCGGTCGGGGTGCGCAGGCTGAAGGTGACCGCGCTGGCCCGACAGATCACCGCCTGCCCGTCGGTGCCGAGATCGACGATCCCGTCGCCGCCGACCCCGGCGCACGGCAGGCGCAACGCCACCGGCTGTGGTCCGGGGTTGGCGGCGAGGAACGCCGGCGCGGCCGGGACGTCCTCGGGGGCCGGCACCAGGCGGTGCGGGGCGCGATGGTGGCGCCAGGCCGCGGTCACCCACCGGTCGGCCGCGATGCCTTCGAACCGGCCGAGCGCCAACATGGCGGCA
>JAJZJY010000628.1 GCA_021809885.1 Actinomycetes bacterium | reverse complement strand
GGCGCTGGCGACGCCGGCGACGATCAGCACCGCTGCCACGATGGGGACACCCAACCGCAGGGACGGGGGGAGCGCGGCCGGCTGCGGGCGGTGGACTGCTGGCATAGGAGGTGACGGCAGCGTAGGTCACGGTGCCCGGCGCGCCCGGCGCGCCCGGAGCGGCCGCCCCAGGTAGGGACCTGCGCTTCGCGCTGCTCGCCGCCGCCGTCGGACTGGAGGCGGCCGGCATCGGCGTGCTGTTCCCGCTGCTCGCCCACCTGCAGCGCATCCACCACCTCCCCACCTACTCCCTCGGGCTGATGTCCGGCGCCAGCTTCTTCGCCGCCCTCTTCGCCCAGCTCGGCGCCGGCCCGTTCCTCGACCGGGCCGGCGGGCAGCGGCTCCTGCTCGGCGGGCTCGTGCTCGGCGCCGCCGGCCTGGTGTGGTTCGCGTTCGCAGGCAACCTCACCCAGCTGGTGGTCGCCCGCGCGCTCGGAGGCGTCGGCTACGGCATCGTGCAGCCTGCAGCGCTCCGCCAGGCGAGCGTCGGGGTCACCGGGGCCCGCCGCTGGCGCGACAGCACTGGCAACCGCCGGCGCCGGGAACGGCCGCCGGCACATCGGCGGCGTGCCCGTCTCCGGCATCGTCCTCGTCGCGCTGCTCGGCGCCGCCATGCAACTGCCCTACGGCCTCTACGACGCGCTCTGGTCGAGGCTGCTCACCGACCGCGGGGCGAGCGCCTTGCTGATCGGGCTCAGCCTCACCGTCTTCGGGGTGCCGTTCATCCTGCTGGCGCCGATCGGCGGCCGTCTCGCCGAACGGCGCGGGCCCCTCATAGCCGCCGCCATCGGCCTGGTCCTCTCCGACTGCTTCATGGCCTCCTACGGCTTCGTCCGCTCGCCCGAGGTGATCATCGCCCTCGGTGTCGGCGAGGCGTGCGTCGCGGCCGTGGCGACGCCCGCCGGATTCGCCGCCGTCAACCGCGTCTTCCCCGACCAGCGGATCGCGACGGGCCAGGGCATCTACGGGGGGTCCGGGACGATCGCCGCCGGCACGTCGGCCATGGTCGGCGCGCCCGTCTTCGCTGCCCTCGGAGCAGGCGCCGCCTTCGCCGGCGGCGCGACCGCCAGCGCGGCGCTCGTGGTCGTGGCAGTGCTCGTCGGCCTCTCCCGGCGGGGTCAGCCGAGCGCCGAACAGCAGGTGTCGACCATGAGCCGTGTGACCACGTAGGGGTCCATGTTGGCGTTGGGTCGCCGGTCCTCGATGTAGCCCCTCCCCTCCTGGGCGACCTGCCAGGGGATCCGCACCGATGCCCCCCGGTCGGAGACGCCGTAGCTGAACTCGTCCCACGGCGCCGTCTCGTGCCGTCCGGTGAGGCGCTCCTCGATGCCTTCGCCGTAGTTGGCGACGTGCTCCTTGGCGTTCCTGCCGAGTGCCTCGGCGGCTGTGATGACCGCGTCGTAGCTCTCCCGCATGGCCTTGGTCGAGAAGTTGGTGTGGCACCCGGCACCGTTCCAGTCGCCCCGCACCGGTTTGGGGTGCAGGGTCGCCGAGATCCCGAGCTCCTCGCCGATGCGGTGCAGCAGCCAGCGCGCCACCCACAGCTGGTCGGACACGTCGAGCGGCCCGAGCGGCCCGACCTGGAACTCCCACTGGCCGGGCATGACCTCGGCGTTGATGCCGGAGATGGACAGGCCCGCCGCCATGCACGCGTCGAGGTGGGCCTCGGCGAGAGGTCGCCCGTAGATGTCGTCCGCCCCGACCCCGCAGTAGTACGGCCCCTGGGGTGCCGGGTAGCCGGTGTGGTCGGGGAAGCCGAGCGGGCGGCTGCCCTTGAACAGCGTGTACTCCTGCTCGATGCCGAAGAGGGGCTCCTGGTTGGCGTACTTCCTGGCGATCTCGACCAGCGGGGCGCGCGTGTTGGAGGGGTGCGGCGTCATCTCGGTGAGGAGGACCTCGCACAGCACGAGCAGGTGGGCGCCCCCGCGTATCGGGTCCGGGCAGGAGAACACGGGCGACAGGACGCAATCCGACGCCCGGCCCGGCGCCTGGTTGGTGCTCGACCCGTCGAAGCCCCAGATGGGCAACTCCCCCGAATGGGTGAGGATCTTGGTCTTCGACCGCAGCAGGGGCGTCGGTTCCGTGCCGTCGATCCAGATGTACTCGGCTTTGATCGTCACGACGACAGCCTGGCGCTGAAGTGTTTCGGGAGCTTTCCGGTTCCGTGAACGCTGTGTGACGATCGCCGCCGGATAGGCGGGCGCCACCCGGCATGGGTCACGATGCGGGGATGGAGCACCCCAAGGACTACGTCCTGCGGACCGTCGAGGAACGCCACGTGCGGTTCGTGCAGCTCTGGTTCACGGACGTGCTCGGGGCGCCCAAGTCGATCCAGATAACTCCCGCCGAGCTCGAGGTGGCCCTCGACGAGGGCATCACCTTCGACGGCTCGAGCATCGACGGCTTCAGCCGGGTGCAGGAGAGCGACGTACTGGCGCGCCCGGACGTCCGGACCTTCCAACTGCTGCCCTACCTCGCCGACGGCACGCCGACCGCCCGGGTGGTGTGCGACATCGTCGACCTCGGCGGGACACCGCTCGACGGCGACCCGCGCCAGGTGCTGCGCCGGGCGCTGGACCGGGCACGGGACCTCGGGTTCAGCTTCTTCGCCGCTCCGGAGATGGAGTACTTCTACTTCGCCGGCTCGGGGCGACCCGGTGACGCAGGCGGGGGGGTGGCACCGCCCGTGCCCCTCGACCACGGCTCCTATTTCGACCTGACCACCAACGACCTCGGGAGCGAGCTGCGCCGCCAGACCGTGCTCGCCCTCGAGGAGATGGGCATCCCGGTCGGGTCCAACCAGCACGAGGATGCGCCGAGCCAGCACGAGGTCGACCTGCGCTACACCGACGCGCTGACGATGGCAGACACGATCATGACGGTGCGGATGGTGGTGAAGGAGCTGGCGGCCCGGCGCGGGGTGGTCGCCTCCTTCATGCCCAAGCCGCTGGTCGGGGTGCAAGGCTCGGGCATGCACCTGCACCTATCGCTGTTCCGGGGCGGGACCAACGCCTTCTACGACGAGGAGGACGACTACCACCTCTCCGGCGTCGCCCGGCGGTTCATCGCCGGCGTACTGCGCCACGCCCGGGAGCTGACGGCCGTCACCAACCAGTGGGTCAACTCCTACAAGCGCCTGATCGTCGGCTACGAGGCGCCCGTGTACATCTCCTGGGCGCGCAACAACCGTTCGGCGCTGGTGCGCGTGCCGCCGACCAAGGCCGGGAGGCGGGACTCCACCCGCGTCGAGTACCGGGCGCCGGACCCGGCGTGCAACCCCTACCTGGCCCTCGCCGCCGTGCTCAGCGCCGGCCTCGCCGGCGTCGAGCGGGGCTACGACCTGCCTGCGCCCTTGGCCACCAACCTCTACGAGCTCACCGCCGACGAGCGCAGGGCACTCGGGATCGAGGCGCTGCCCGGCAGCCTCGGCGACGCCGTCGCCTCCCTGGAGCGCTCCGAGCTCATGGCCGGCGCCCTCGGCGAGCACGTCTTCGAGTGGTTCGTGCGCAACAAGCGGGCCGAATGGAACGACTACAAGGCAGAGGTGACCCCCTTCGAGTTGCACCGGTACCTGCCGACGCTGTGACCACCGACACCA
>JAJZJY010000627.1 GCA_021809885.1 Actinomycetes bacterium | reverse complement strand
GCGCCCTCGCGCTGCCCCGGCGGCCGCCGGCGCAGCGCCCGCAACGCCTTCTTGCGCTGCCGCTCGTCGAGCCGGGACAGGAGCAGGACGCCGTCGAGGTGGTCGAGCTCGTGCTGGAAGCATCGGGCTTCCAGCTCGTCGGCCTCGATCGAGACCTCCCGGCCGTCGAGGTCCCAGCCCGTGAGGTGGACACTCTTGGGGCGCACGATCGGGAAGTACAGGTCGGGGATCGACAAGCAGCCCTCGTCGTACTCCCACTCGCCGTCGCTCTCGGCGATCGCCGGGTTGACGATCGCGTGGGCCGGCCCACCGTCGCCGTCGTGGTAGACGAACAACCGCTTGCACACACCGACTTGGGGTGCGGCCAGACCGAGGCCTGCCGCCTCCCGCATGGTCGACACCATCGCGTCAGCGAGTGCGGCAACCGACCCGTCTATGTCGCCGATATCGCTCGCCCGCTCCGTGAGGACGGGGTCGCCCCAGTAGCGGAGGTGGTAGCTCACGGAAGGCAGGGTAGCGGTCGTCCGAGCGTTCCTTCGCTGCCGGCGGGGGCCAGCAACGGCTACCCTGACAGTGGGGATGGCGAGCGGGCACTACTTCGACGGCGACCCAGCGGTGGCGTCCCGGCCCTCGACCGTCGAGCTCCGCCTGCCGGATGCGACCGTTGCCCTCCGCTCCGACCGGGGGGTGTTCGCCGCCGGCCGCGTCGACCCCGGCACGATGCTGCTGCTGCGTGAGGCGCCTCCCCCTCCGCCCAGCGGGACGCTGCTCGATCTCGGCTGCGGGTACGGCCCGATTGCCTGCACGGTCGCCCGGCGGGCGCCGGGCGCCGTCGTGTGGGCGCTCGACGTCAACACCCGGGCTCGCCAGCTGACGCAGGCCAATGCCGCCGCCCTCGGGCTCACCAACGTGCGCGTAGCCGACCCAAGTGAGATGGACCCCGGGACGCGGCTCGACGGCATCTGGTCCAACCCGCCGATCAGGATCGGCAAGGCGGGGCTTCACGCGCTGCTCGGCACCTGGCTGGTGCGGCTCGAGCCCGCCGCCAGCGCCTGGCTGGTCGTCCAGCGCCACCTCGGCGCCGACAGCCTGGCGGCGTGGATGGCCGACCGGGGATGGGCGGTGACCCGGATGGCGTCCAAGCAGGGCTACCGGCTCTTGCGGGTCGAGGCGGGGGCGTGAAGCAGCTCCGGCCGACGGATCTCAAGCGGCTGCACCGCGAGTGGAGCCGTCGCAGCCGTGCCCGGGTGGCGTTGCTCCTCGACGGGGTGGCCAGCCCCTTCAACGTCGGTGCGATCGTGCGAACGGCCGCGGCACTGCGGGTCGAGCACCTCTACTTGGGCGCCGGGGCGCTGTCGCCGGCCGGCCATCGGGTCGGGCGCACGTCGATGGGGACGGAGCGGTACATGTCGTGGTCGAGCTTCGAGCGCAGCCCGGACGCCGCCGACGCGGCGCGGGAGGACGGCTACACGGTGGTGGGACTCGAGCTCGCCGATGCGGCCGTCCCTCTCCACCAGCTGAGCGTCGCCGGCGACGTGTGCCTGGCAGTGGGCCACGAGGATCACGGCCTGTCGGCTGCCACGCTGGCTGCGTGCGATGCCGTGGGCTTCGTGCCCCAACTGGGACGGGTGGGCTCGCTCAACGTGGCGGTCGCGGCTGCCATTGCCCTCTACGAGCTGCGCAGGCGGGAGTGGGTCGGCGGGTGAGTGAAGCCGTCGCCCGGTCCTCGATCTCCCACAGGTGGTCCGTGACGTGGCACGCGGCGCGGCGGACGAAGCACCACCCCGGCCAGGCGGCCACGGCGGCGAGCGGGGCGTCGTTGTCCCCTCGGGCCCTTGCGCAGCTCCCGGGCGGCACCGGCGGCACCGGCGTCGAAGGCATGCAACGAGGCCTGCAGCAGGGTCACGTGTAGCGCCACCTCCTCCGCCGGCCACGATCGGGTGTCCAACGGGCCGGGATCGCCCGGCGCCCCGAAGTCGACGATGGCGCCAGCATCGCTCCTGGCGACCACCTCCAGCTCCTCGGGGCACGAGCCCAGGCCTGCCCCCTCCGCGATCGTCCGGTAGCGAGCGGCGTAGGCATGCAGGGTCTCGAGGGCGGCGTCCTCTCCCCTGCCCCGGCGGGACCAGCCCGGCCAGTCGCACGCCGGGGCGAACACCCACCGCGTGCCGGTCTCGACGACGACCCGGGTCATCTCATGACGACCCGGGTCATCTCATGACGATCACGGTTCGCAGGGTCCCGCCGCTGCGCAGCTCGGAGAAGGCTTCATTGATCTCGGCGAGCCCGTGGCGGCTGGAGATGAGCCCCTCCAGCTCCAGGCGACCGCTCTGCCAGTGCCCGAGCATGCGCAGGATGTCGTCGGGCAGCCGGGCCGAGCCCATCTTCGAGCCGAGGACGCGCAGCCCGCTGTCGGGCAGGGTGACGGCGTCGAGGGTCAGCGACGCCCCGTTGCCTGGGATCCCCACCATCACGGCTGTCCCTCCCCGCCGCAGCACGCCCACCGCCTGCTCCATGACCGCCGGCGCGCCCACCGTGGCGAACGCGTAGTCGGCGCCGCGCCCGCCCGTCAGCTCCCGGACCGCGCCGGCGAGGTCGCCCTCGCCGGCGCCGAGTGTGTGGGTCGCCCCGAAGCGGGCCGCCAGCTCCAGCTTCTCGGCCACGACGTCGACGGCGATGATGCGCTCGGCGCCGGCGATGCGGGCGCCCTGCACGGCGTTGACACCGACCCCGCCGATGCCGATGACGACGACCGTGCTGCCCGGCTCCACCCGGGCGGTTTGGAGGACGGCGCCGGCCCCGGTGATCACGCCGCAGGCGAGCAACGAGGCGGCATCGAGGGGCAAGGCGGCGGGCACAGGCACGACCTGGGAGGCGTGCACGACGGCTTGTTGGGCGAAGCCGGCGACGTGCATTCCTTGGGCGACGGGGCCGCCGGAGGCGTCCCGCAGCGGGCTGCGCTCGTCGAGCGGGAAGCGGCTGTTGCAGAACGTCGGCTCTCCCCGCCGGCACCACCAGCAGTGCCCGCAGGAGCGGATGAGGGTCACGACGACCGGGTCGCCCGGGGCCAGCCCCGTCACGCCCTCGCCGAGAGCGGCCACCGTGCCGGCCGCCTCGTGGCCGTAGACCGCCGGCAGGTCGCCTCCCCAAGCCCCGTCGGCGAAGGTGACGTCACTGTGGCACACCGCGCAGGCGGCGATGTCCACCTTCACCTCGCCGGCAGCGGGCCCGCTGAGCTCGACGTCCTCGACGACGAGGGGCCGACCGAATTGGCGGCAGACAGCTGCCTTCACGGCTTCATCCACTCCTCCCGGTCGGTCATCTCCAGATGCAGGCTCCGCCCGTCGTAGGGGTGGCGGGCTACGACCTCGTCGTCGAGCTCGACGCCGAGGCCCGGGCCGTCCGGCACGAGGAGGAAGCCGTCCTCCCACCGCAGCGGGCGCTTCAGGACCTGCGCAGCGAAGCCGTCCATGCGCTCGATGCTCTCCTGGATGAGGAAGTTGGGGGTGGCCGCGGCCAGGTGGATGTTGGCGGCGGCCTCGACCGGGCCGGCGTAGAGGTGCGGGGCGATGTCGACGTAGTGGGCCTCGGCCGCAGCAGCGATCTTCTTGCCCTCGAGGATGCCCCCGACACGCCCGAGGGCCA
>JAJZJY010000626.1 GCA_021809885.1 Actinomycetes bacterium | reverse complement strand
GGTACGCCCGCAGGAGGGCCGCCGCCTCGCTGGCGCTCTGGGTGGCGACGGCGGTGGTGACAGCGACGGCCACGATCGCACCGCTCTGGCGCAGCGCGACCCGTACCCCGACTATGGCGCCGATGTCCTCAGGGGCGAGCTCCAGGGTTGCGTTGTTGGCGGCCGGTGCCGAGATCCCCGTTCCCACCCCGGCCAGCGCCGCCGCCACGAGCAGCCAGAGATAGGTCGGCAGGCCCACGGGGTGCACGCCGGCGATCACCAGCCCCGCCGCCACCAGGCCGAACCCGACGAGCATCGGCAGGCGGTACCCGGTCCGGTGGAGGAGGAGGGCGGCGACGACCGCCACGCCGATCTCGCTGGCGGCCCAGGCGGTGAGTAGCGTCCCCGCCCGCAGGGGCGTCAGCCCGTAGGCCTCCTCGCCCACCAGGGGCAGGAGGGCACCCAGGCCGATCACACAGGCGCCCCACACGAAGTTGACGGTGTTCATCGAGGCAAAGGCTCGCCCCCGCAGGAGCCGGAGCGGGATCACGGGGTCGGCGACGCGGCTCGAGCGCCACAGCCACATCGCACCGAGTCCGGCAGCGAGGAGTGCGGGGCCGACCACCAACGGGGACAGCAGCCCGGAGCTGGGGTTGCCGGCGTCACTGACGGCGAGCATCAGCGCGAGGACAGCCCCACCCATCAGGGCGGACCCGGACACGTCCGCCCGGCGGCCGGTCCGCGGCGGCGAGGATGGGAGGTAGCGCACGGCGAGGACCGTGAAGACCAGCCCTACGGGGACGTTGACCATGAACAGCCCCCTCCAGGACCACGTCGAGATGATCACGCCCCCGAAGATCGGCCCGGCGATGGATCCCAGCGGGAAGACGCTGGAGAACAAGCCGATGGCCCGGTTGCGGTCCTTGCCGAAGGCATCGATGACCATGCCGCTGGCGGACGGCATGAACGCCGCCCCGCCGACGGCCTGAAGGGCTCGCAGCACGACGAGCTCGAAGATGTTGCTCGTCAGCCCGCACAGCAGGGAGGCTGCCGTGAAGAGCCCGGCCGCCAGCACGAACACCTTCTTGCGACCGCTGATGTCAGCGATCCGCCCGGCGATCGGCATGCACGTCACCAGGCCCAGCTGGTACGCGGTCATGGTCCAGCTCACCCAGTTGAGGTGGGTGTGCAGGGCGTGCCGGATCGCCGGCAGGCCGGTGGCCACGATCGTGCTGTCCACCGACGACATGAACAGGGCGATGGAGGCCACCGAGAAGATGACCCACCGGTTGGCGGGGGGTCGTGGGCGCCTACGCCTCCCGCCCCGCTCCTCGCCGGGCTGGCCCTGGTCGCCCTCGGAGAGCGGCCGGCCGAGCATCGACGTGTTGCTCCGGAGCAGCGCCAAGAGGGGTACCCGCCTCTCTCGCAGTCGCATGGCCCGGGAAGGGGCCCCGGACCGGAGGGGCTCCCCCATACTCTAGTCCTCCGAACCGGTTTGGGCAAACGTTTGCTCAGCCCGGCAGCCACCTGTACGCTCTCATGTCAGAGCGTTGAGCAGCGACGGGCCCGGCCCGCCTCGACCGCCGGCGAGGAGCCTCTCCAGCGCGGCGTCGAGGCGTGCCCGACCGACGACCACCGTCTCCAGGGGCAGGCCCATCACGCCAGCGGCGGCGCCGGCCGCCGCCGCCAGCTCGGGCGTGGGCGACTCGCTGAGCCACACCACCCTCCGGTAGTGGCGGAAGTAGTCGGCGGCGAGCTCGGGATGGCGGTCGAGGCCGAGCTCGGCGACCACCGTCCGGGTGAAGCTGGCGGCGAGGAAGTCGGTGAGAAGGTAGGTGCCGGGCTCCTCCGCCAGGAGAGCATTCACCTGCTGCTCGCCGGCGAGCAGGTCGTAGCAGTGCAATCCCGGCAGGCGGGTCAGGCCCATCCTGGTGCAGACCTCGTCGAGGGCGCCGTAGGTACCGCAGTCCGCGTACGCCACTGCCACCCGCTTGCCGGCGGCCTGCAGGCGGCCGGCGAGCTCGGCGACGCGCGGGGCGATGCGCTCGGGCCGGTCGTGCATCAGCGCAGAGAGCGGGTGCACCTCGACGGCCCATTCCCGGGCGCGGGCAGCGCTTCTGACTGCGGCAGCGAGGGCACCGCAGGCGATGACGGCGACGGCCGTGTCAACCGCCTGCGGTGCCACGCCGTCGGACGGGTCGAGGCCGGGCTCAGACCGGGAAGGGCAGTTGCTCGACGAAGCGATCATTGAAATCCGCACGGTCCGACAGCTCGACGTAGCGCACGGAGCCGAGCAGGGCCGCCGCCCCCGCCCGCTCACGCTCGCTCAGCAGCACCATCTTCGCCCCCTCCCCCGCGACGTTGCCGGCGCTCACGACGCGCATGACGGGAAGCTTCGGCACCAGACCCAGGCGGACGGCGCTCGCCGGTGACAGGTACGAGCCAAACGAGCCCGCCAGCAGCACCTGCGCCACGTCGGCCTGCGTCAAACCCGCGTCCTCGAGCAGCAGGGTCCAGCCGGTGGAGATGGCCGCCTTCGCGAACTGCAACTCCCGCACGTCGCGCTGGGAGAGGTACACGGACCCCGCCGCGTCGCCAGGATCACCACCCCAGTGGAGCACGAAGACCCGCTCGGCCCCGACGGTCGTCAGCCGTGGAGCGAGGCCCGGTGCGATCCCGCGTGCCACCTCGTCGGCCACGAACCTGCCGGAGGCATCGAGGAGCCCGACGCGCACGAGCTCGGCGACGGCGTCGACCAGGCCGGACCCGCAGATGCCGAGCGGTTGGGTGTCGCCGATGACCTGCAGGCTCAGCTCATCGGGTGTGAGGCGTACGACCTCGACGGCCCCGTCGGAGGCCCGCATCCCGCACCGGATCGCCGCCCCCTCGAACGCCGGGCCGGCCGGGGCGGCGGTGGCGAGCAGGCCGGCGTCGCTGCCGAGCACGATCTCGCAGTTGGTCCCGATGTCGATGAACAGCCGGGTCCGGCTGTCGCGGTCCATCCCCGACGCCAGCATCCCCGCTGTGATGTCACCGCCCACGTAGGCGCCGAGCGCGGGGAACACGATCGCCCGCGCCCCGGGGTGGGCGGGCACACCGAGGTCGGATGCCCGTAGCGCCGGGTAGCTGCGGGTGGCCATGATGAACGGGGCCATGCCGAGCGGCTCGGGGTCGATGCCGAGGACGATGTGGGTCATCGTGGCGTTGCCGGCGAGAGCGACCTCGTAGACCTCCGAGGCGTCCACTCCGCCGTCGGCCAGCACGGCCTCGGTGAGCTGCGCGAGCGTCTCTTGGGCCAGGCCCCGCAGGTGGGTGAGCGCGGCGGGGTCCATCATGATCGTGGAGATCCGCGTTATGACATCGGCACCAAATGGCTGTTGCCTGTTGAGCATCGATTGGACCGCCACGGGGGCGCCCGTCGTCAGGTCGAGGAGGGTGGCCACGACGGTGGTGGTCCCGAGGTCGAAGGCCACGCCGTAGATGCGCCCCGTGGTGTCCCCCGCCTCCACGTCGACGAGTACGTCGCCTACGACCACCCCCGTGGCCGTGAAGTTGCCCGCACGCAGGGCAGGCCCAACGGACTGCAGAGCCCGCAGGTCGACCTGCAGCTCCAGGTCGGCCATCGCCCCGAGGAGGCGTTCGGTGTCGCTGCGCTGGTCGGCGAGGG
>JAJZJY010000625.1 GCA_021809885.1 Actinomycetes bacterium | reverse complement strand
CCCCGCCCCCGCCGGGCCCGCCCCCGCCGGGCCCGCCCCCGCCTGAGGCCACTCTCCTGCTGGCGCCACGGGGGTGCGGCACGTCGGGCAGCCGCGACCGTATGCCGACGTGGGTCCCGCGGGATCGCTCCAGATAGAGTTGCAGGCCGTCCCGAGGAGAGTCCCGTGCCCGCAGAAACTCACGTCGAAGGAAGCAAGCCCGACCGAGCCGGCGTGCTGGAATTGGTGTGCAACACCCTCGCCGAGATCCTCGAGATAGAGCCGTCGGCCATAAGCGAAGGCTCCAGCTTCGACGACCTCGGTGCCGACTCGCTCGCCCTGATCGAGCTCGTCGAGGCCCTGGAGGAGGAGTTGGGGGAGCGAACGGTGGGGTTCCACATCGACGACGAGGACCTGGAGGACCTGAAGACGGTCCGCGACGCGGTTGACTACGTCACAGCGAAGCTCGGAGCGGACTGACGGCCGAGCTCCCCGCCCTCAGACCCCACCTGCGACCACGCCGATGACGACCGGCGCCGCATCCGGGTGCCTGCCGACGCCGGCGATGCGCCGGCTCGCCACCCGGATCGGTTGGGACGTGCGGGACAAGAGCCTGCTGGTGCAGAGCATGGCGCATCGCAGCTGGTGCGCCGAGAACCTCGGGGTGGAGTCCAACGAACGTCTCGAGTTTCTCGGCGACGCCGTCCTCGGGCTCGCCGTCACCGACCACCTCTTCCGCAGTTACCCATCCCTGCCCGAAGGCGAGCTCGCGAAGGTGCGGGCGGCGCTCGTCAACTCCGCAGCCCTCGCCGAGGTGGCAGCGGAGCTGGGACTCGGCGAGGCGGTGCTGTTGGGGAAGGGCGAGGACCTCTCGGGCGGCCGATCGAAGCCGTCGATCCTCGCCGACGCGACCGAGGCAGTACTCGGCGCCGTCTACCTCGATCGCGGACGCGACGCTGCGGATGCCCTCGTGATGGCGCTGCTCGGCGACCGCATCGAGGAGGCCGCCGCCGGTCCGGGCGGCCAGGACTACAAGACGCGGCTGCAGGAGCTGTGCTCCCGCCGGTTCGACCGGCTGCCGGAGTACCGGGTGCGCGACCACGGGCCCGACCACGCCAAGCACTTCGATGCCGTTGTATCGGTCGACGGCCGCCGGCGCGGCAACGGCCGGGGCCGCAGCAAGAAGCAGGCCGAACAAGCGGCGGCCCGCGACGCCTGGCAGTCGATCGCCGAGGAGGCTGGCGGTCCCGGCGGTCCCGGCCACCCCGATCCCGGCGATCCCGGTCACCCTGGCGCCGGCGACCCGAGCGCCAGCGGCGCCGCTGTCCACGCCCGTGCCGGCGACACCGCTGCGCCCTGAGCCCTGCCTTGCCGGAGCTCCCCGAGGTCGAGACAGTCCGGCGCGACGTGGAGGCCGCCTTCGCGGGGCGCCGGGTCGAGGCCGTCACCGCCACCGGCGTGCGCACCATCCGGCGCCATGGTGGCGCAGCGCCCCTGATCGACCGCATCAGCGGGAGGCGCCTGGTCGGCACCGACCGTCACGGCAAGTTCCTCCTGCTCCGCCTCGACACGGGCGATGTGGTGGTCATCCACCTCGGCATGAGCGGCCAGCTGCGTGCCGTGCCCGCCGGCACACCCCCGGCTCCACACACGCATGTGGTGCTGGCCGTGGAGGGAGGGACGGAGCTTCGCTTCGTCGACCCGCGCACCTTCGGCGAGGTGTTCGTCACCGGTCCTGACGTGCCCGAGCTCGCCCACCTCGGCCCCGACGCCCTGACCGGGGTCCCCGACGCGGCGGCCCTCGGCCGGCTGCTCGCCGGCCGGCGCCGGCGGATGAAGCCGACGCTGCTCGACCAGCAGGTGATCGCCGGCATCGGCAACATCTACGCCGACGAGAGCCTCTGGGCCGCCCGCATCCACCCCGACCGGCCGGCCGGCGACCTGAGGGCACCGACGATCGGACGCCTGCACGCTTCTATCCGCGCCACGCTCCTGGCCGGCATAGACCACCGGGGCTCGTCGCTCGCAGACGAGCAGTACCGCGACCTGCAAGGAGGGCTGGGCGGATACCAGCACCACCACCAGGTCCACGCCCGCGAGGGCATGCCGTGCGGCCGCTGCGGCGCACCGATCCGGCGCGCTCGGGACGGTGGGCGCAGCACCTACTGGTGCCCGCGCTGCCAGCGACGACCCGGCGACGGGGCTCACTCGAGACAGGGCTCAGTCGAGAGGTGGTGCATCCCTGGGGCTGTCACAGGGCTTCGCTAGCTTGAACCGGCGTGTTCCTCAAGTCGCTGACCCTCAAGGGCTTCAAGTCCTTCGCTGACACGACGACCCTCGACTTCGAGCCGGGGGTCACGGTCGTGGTCGGCCCCAACGGCAGCGGCAAGTCCAACGTCGTCGATGCCGTCGCCTGGGTGCTCGGAGCCCAGGGCCCCCGCACGGTGCGCTCGGCGAAGATGGAGGACGTGATCTTCGCCGGCACCCCCAAGCGGCCGGCGCTCGGTCGGGCTGAGGTGTCGCTCACCATCGACAACAGCGCCGGCGTGCTGCCGATCGAGTTCTCCGAGGTGACGATCACCCGGACCCTGTTCCGCACGGGCGAGTCGGAGTACGCCATCAACCGGGTCCCTTGCCGGTTGCTCGACGTCCAGGAGCTGCTGTCGGACACCGGCGTCGGCCGCCAGCAACACGTCATCGTCTCCCAGGGCAACCTCGACGCGATCCTCACCTCCCGGCCGGAGGACCGCCGGCTGGTGATAGAGGAGGCGGCCGGCGTCCTCAAGTTCCGCCGCCGCAAGGAGCGCTCGGAGCGCCGGCTGGAGGCGACCGAGAGCAGCCTGCTGCGCCTCCAGGACCTCCTGCGGGAGGTGCGCCGCCAGCTGCGTCCCCTCGAGCGCCAGGCGGAGGCCGCCCGTCGCCACGGCGACCTGGTCGGCGAGCTCGCCGCCCTGCGCCGCTTCCTCACCGGCCGTGAGCTGGTCGCCATAGAGACCAGGCTGGCGACTGCCGCCCAGCGTCGCGCCGAGCTCGCCGAGGCGGAGCGGAGCGTCACCGCCGCCCTCGCCGGCCTCGACATCGAGGTCCTCGCCGGCGAGGCAGAGATGACCGCCGGGCGCGAGCGCAGCGACACCGCCGACCTGGCGGAGGCGGTGTCCCGGGCGGAGCGCCTCCGGGCCCGGGCGGCCGGGTCCCGGGCCCTGCTCGAGCAGCGGGGTCGGAGCCTGACCCGGGAGCTGGCGGCCAGCGCGGACGCCGACGTCATCGCCAGCCTGGAGGCCGAGGCGGCCGCGCTCGCCCAACAGCTGACGGCGGTCGACCGGGCAGCGGCCGAGCTGCTGGACCAGGAGGCTGAGCAGGCGGCGGCGGAAGCGGCCCTGGCCGAGGAGACCGCCGAGGTCGAGCGACGGTGGGGCCGGGACGGGCCGGCGCCGGGGGACCCCTCGGCCGAGGTGCGTGGGGAGCTCAGCGCGCGCCGCGCCGCTGCTGACCGTGCCCGGTCCCAGGCAAACCAGCTCGACGCCCACCTCTCCGACGTCGCTCGGCGGGTGGAGCGCCTGGAGGCGGACGCGGCGCGGCTGGGGGCCGACCTGGAGGCCGCCGAGGGCGAGGCTCCGGCCCTTGCCGCCACGGCCCGGGCGACCGCCGAGGCGGAAGCCGCCGCCGCCGCCCACCAC
>JAJZJY010000624.1 GCA_021809885.1 Actinomycetes bacterium | reverse complement strand
GCTCGTGCAGAAGGCGGCCGTGGCTGGCTGCCCGGTGATCGTCGCGGTCGGCGCTCCGTCGTCGCTCGCGCTCCAGCTCGCTTGCGATCGCGGGATCACGGTCTGCGGGTTCGTGCGTGACGGCCGGTTCGTGGTGTACACGGAGCCGATGCGGATCATCACTTGTCAGATCCCGGATCGGCTGTCGGCGCTCCTGTGACGAGCTGGTCCGGCTCCGGCACGTGGTGGAAAACGTTCGGGGCATGGGTTCGACGGCTCTTGTGGGTGGCGCAACGGTGAACGCGCGCAGGTGCTCGAGCAGGCCGGGAACGGCTGATAAAGTGACCAGCTGATGTCCACTTCAGGCAGGGGTGGGAATTCCCCGGCCCGACGGGCCGGGTGCCGGTTCCGGCTGGTTTCTCGCGCTCTCAGCCTGATGTGACGCTGCCCGTCTACCAGGTGAAGGCGGACTTCTTCAAGACGTTGGCCCATCCGGCGCGTATCCGGGTGCTGGAGCTGCTACGGGACGGAGAGCGATCGGTCGGCGAGCTGATCCCGGAGGTCGGTCTCGAAGCGTCGCATCTCTCCCAGCAGCTCGGGATCCTTCGGCGGGCGAACGTGCTCCAGGCCAGAAAAGAAGGCTCGACGGTTCGCTACTCGATGACCGATCCGCGGATATTCTAGCTCCTGGAGGTGGCCAAGGCGATCTTGACCAACGCGTTGGCCGAGTCCCGGCAGCTGCTCGCCGAGTTGGAGAGCCTCGAGTTCGTGGATCACCCCGAGCCGCGTCCTCGCCGCCGAGCTGCCCGCTGAACCGGCTGGGGCGGCGCCCCGTTCGGGATCGCCGGCTCCTCACCAGGCCGTGGTCGGCAGCTCCACATCCTTCCGCCCGGGCGCCTCCCGACACTTCGTAGCGATTGATCATGTGAGCGGATGATAACTTCGTCATCCGTGTCGCGCATCCCACTTTTGAAAGCCCTGTTGGCGCGCCCGGTGACCGAGCCTGCGCCACCGAGCTCCGAGACCGGCGTGCGGAGTCGGTCGAGCGGCTCGGTGCAGCTGCGACACGTCGACGCAGGCTCCTGCAACGGCTGCGAGATCGAGATCGCCCAGGCGTTCGCCCCAGTCTGCGACGCCGGACGCTTCGGAGCTCGCCTCGTGGCGTCACCTCGTCATGCCGACGGACTGCTCGTGACCGGTGTCGTGACCAAGAACATGGCAGTGCCGCTGCAGATGACGTTCGAGGCGACCCCCCGCCCTCGAGTGGTCGTCGCATGCGGAGACTGCGCCGTGAACGGCGGCCTGTTCGCCGGTGCCTACGGCGTGGCCGGATCGGTCCACGACGTCGTCCCCGTCGACGTCGAGATCCCGGGCTGCCCGCCCGAGCCCTCCGAGATCACCGAGGCGCTGCGAAGGCTCACCGGCCGTTGAGCACGGCGGCGTACTTCATCGGCCTGGGCGCGGCGAGCGCCGCAGCCCTGCTCGGAGCGGTGCTACCGGCGCGCCGCCGCCTCCTCGCTGCCGCGGTGCTGAGCGCAGCGGCGTGCTCGGCCGCGCTGGTAGGTGCGGGCGACGTGCTGGTCTCGGGACACGCCTTCAGCGTCCACACGGCCCAGGTTCTTCCTCTCACCGGCGTCGACCTCTCGCTCGACCCGCTCGGGGCCCTGTTCGTCGCCGCCACCGCCGTCGTCGGGCTGGCTGTCTCGTGCTACTCGGTCGGCTACGGCGTGCATGCGACGCCGAGCCGGATCGCGACGGCGACGCTGCCAGCGTTCCTCGCCACCCTGCTCCTCGTCCCAGCCGCCGCCAGCGTGGCGACGTTCATGGTCGCCTGGGAGCTGATGGCGCTCACCTCCCTCCTGGCGCTGCTGACCGACCACCGCCGGCGCCGCGAGACGCGCGATGCCGCCCAGTGGTACGCGGCGATGACGCACATCGGCGCGGCGGCGATCCTGCTCGGCCTGGTGCTGCTCGCCGCCCACGCTGGCGGGCAGAGCTTCGCGGCGATCGCCGCACACCGTCGCCAGCTGTCGCTGCCGCTCACGTCGGTGGTCTTCGTCCTGACCCTCTTCGGGTTCGCGTCCAAGGCCGGCGCTGTGCCGCTGCACGTCTGGCTGCCCCGCGCCCATCCCGAAGCCCCGAGCCCCGTGTCCGCCCTCATGTCCGGGGCGATGGTCAACCTAGGCGTCTACGGCATCCTCCGCGTCGGCGAAGACCTCCTCGGCGGCGGGGAGATGTGGTGGTGGCTCGTGGTAGCCGCCCTTGGCGTCGTCTCGGCCGTGTTCGGGGCCCTGCATGCCGCGGCCAGCACCGACACGAAGCGCCTCCTCGCGTACTCGACGGTCGACAACGTCGGCCTCGTGCTCATCGGTGTCGGGGCAGCCGGGGCGCTGGCCGCCGGCGGCCAGCAGGCACTCGCTGGGCTGGTGCTGCTCGCCGCGCTGTTCCACCTCGTGAACCACGCACTGTTCAAGGGCTGCCTGTTCCTCGGGGCCGGCGCGCTCCAGCACGCGGCAGGAACCCGCGATCTCGACCGCCTGGGAGGTCTCGCCCGGAAGATGCCCGCGACGGCCATCTTCTTCGGGGCCGGGGCGCTCTCGATCAGCGCGCTCCCCGGGCTGAACGGCTTCGCCAGCGAGTGGCTCCTCTTCGAAGGGCTCCTGCAAGGCTTCGCCTCCCGCTCCGCGGTCACCGTGGCCGCCCTGCTGGCCGGGGTTGCCACCCTGGCCATCACCGGCGGGCTCACCGCCACGGCGTTCGTGAAGGCGCTCGGGGTCGGCTTCCTCGGGCAGCCCCGCTCCGAAGGCGCCGGGGCCGCCCGAGAGGTCGGTCCGTCCATGCTCATCGGCATGGGCTTTCTCGCCGGCGGATGCGTAGTGCTCGGTATCGTGCCCGGCGTGGTGCTCCCGGTGATCGACCGGGCGACGACCGCCGGCCTCGTCGCCGGCGCACCGCGCGCCATTCGCCCCGGGCTCGGGCTCGCTCTCGCCTCCGTGCACAGCGAGATCGATCCGGGGCTGCTCGTCGGCGGCCTCCTCGTCGCCCTCGTCGTCGCCTGGGGCGCGGTGCGCCTCGCTCCACGGTCCGCAGAGCTCCGCAGTCCCCGGCGTGCTGCGGCGTGGGGGTGTGGCCGGGACCTGCAGACCGCCCGCATGGAGATCACCGCCACGTCCTTCGCCGAGCCGCTCCAGCGGGTGTTCGCCGACGTGCTGCGGCCTGACCACGACCTCGAGGTCACCCACACGGCCGAGTCCCGCTACTTCCCCGAGGCCATCACCTTTCACCAGCGCGTGGACGACGCGGTCGAACGCGTCGTCTACCGGCCTGTCATGGCCGCAGTCGCCTGGTGGGGACACCTGGCCCGCCGGGTCCCCAACGGCAGCGTGCACCGCTACCTCGCTTTCGGCTTCGCCACGCTGGTGCTCGTCCTGGTCGTGCTGGCGTGATCGGCACGCTCGCCACCCTCGTCGCCACGAGCCCAGGTCTCCTGGCGAGGGTCGGAGCGTCAGCCCTCCAGGTCGTGGCCGTCTGCGTCGGTGGCCCGCTGCTCCTCGGCCTGATGGGAAAGATCCGCTCCCGAGCCGAAGGTCGCGTCGGTCCCCCGATCACTCAGGGGCTCCTCGACCTGCGCAAGCTGGTGCGCAAGGAGGCCATCCGGGCTGAGCACACGAGCGCTGTGGCTGCC
>JAJZJY010000623.1 GCA_021809885.1 Actinomycetes bacterium | reverse complement strand
ACGAAGGTGGCGAACACCTTGACCGCGACGAGAAGGGCCGAGGCGACGAGGTAGACGCGGAGGGAGAGCAGCCCCACCCGGCGCCCGGTGGACATGGTGGGTCGGGCCAGCACGTGCAACGGCGGCATCCGCCAGGTGGCCCGCTCCAGCTGGCGAACCTCGGCAAGACGGTCGGCTCCGGTGCCAGCGGCGCGCCGGTGGCTCCGCAGGGCGAGCGGCGCCACGACGAGCACGCCGATGGTGCCAGCCACCGCGAAGAGCACCTCGGTCAGCACCACCGCGTCGACCGAGGTGAACAGCGTCGAGATGACGAGGATCAACGACAGCACCACCAGGACGGCGATGATCGTGAAGTCGAGCACGTTCTGCCAGGTCGTGTTCACCCAGGGACCGAGGACCTCGGTGTCGTTGCAGAGCAGCACCAAGAACAAGATGGCCGAGGGCAACAGGATCCCCGCCAGCACCTGGACGTACTGGGTGAGCGTGCCGAGGAGGCTGGAGCTGCCCACGAGGACGACGACCGCCGCGAGGACGATCTGGCCGGCGTAGGCGCCGTAGAAGAGGGGGGCCGAGCGGATCGAGCGGTGCAGCGAGTGGCGCTGGTTGAAGGTGTCCCCGAAGGCGTAGGAGGTGGAGAGCGACACCGCCCCGGCCCCCAAGATGGCGGCGACGAGCAGCATGATGGCCGACAGCGCGCCGGCGACCGGACCCAAGGTGGTGCGGATGGCGTCGTTGAACCAGCCCGAGTCGAGGTAGGTGGCCTGGGGCCCGAAAGCCTTGGTGTGGTTCAAGGCGAACGCGGCGAAGGCGATCATGGCGCCGGCGGCGAGCGTGGTGAGGATGGCGCCGAGGAAGGTCTCGGTCCGCTCGTAGTTGAGCCAGCGCGGGGTGATCCGCTTGTCCAAGATGTTGGACTGCTGGAAGAACAGCTGCCAGGGGGCGACGGTCGTGCCGACGACGGCCACGATGAGCAGGATCGCCGTGCCGCTCACCCCGCCCTGGACGCTGGGGACCAAGCCGGCGAGGATCGGGCCGCTCGTCGGGTGGGCGAGGAAGAAGCAGGGGAGGACGACCAGGCTGGCGAGGACCGTGAGAAGCATGAAGCGCTCCCAGCGGCGGAACTTGCCGGTGGCGGCGAACGAGAAGAGCAGGATCGCGGCGGCGGGGACGCTGTAGTACTGCGAGATGCCGAAGTAGGCGAGGGCGAAGCGGATCCCGATGAACTCGGTGAGCAGCGTCAAGAAGTTCAGCAAGAACAGGTCGCCCACCGAGAACAGGTTCCAGAAGCGCCCGAAGCGCTCCTTGATGAGCCGGGCGTGGCCGACCCCGGTCACCGCCCCGAGGCGGGTGACCATCTCCTGGGCCACGTAGAGCACGACGAACAGCCCGACGAGCACCCACAGCAGCGACGTCCCGTAGTGCTGGCCGGCCTGGGTGTAGGTCTGGACCCCGCCGGCGTCGTTGTCGCCGGTCATCACGATGAGGCCGGGCCCCATGATGGCGGCGAGCGTGAGCAGGCGCTTGCGCCAGCTGCTGCGGGGGGCGTGGTCGTGCATCGAGATGGTGCCGAGGGACCCCTCGATATCGCCGATGTGGGCCGGGTCCAAGACGGCGGGGGCGAAGTCGAGGGCGCCCTCTTCAACAAGGTGGCTGAAGGTGGCGGCCCGGCCACGGGCGAGCGCGTCGCCGGCGGCGACCGAGCCGCGGGAGCGGCCGGGTGGTGCGAGCAGCTTGAAGGGCATGGGAGGACTCCTTCCAGGGCGGCGCGCGACGACGCGCCGAAGAGGGTGATGAGCAGATCGGTGACGGGCGCGACAGGTGCGCCCGACGCGTGGAAGGCTCGCTCCCCTGGAGCCGGCCCGATCACTCCCTTGTGGGAGTGCGCTCAGCCACCATGCCCGGGCGCCCTGGAGGGGCCCGGAGGCAGGCGGAGCGTCAGACCCGGACGGACCGAGGAGAGCGCCAGGTACTGGGAGGTTCGGATTGCACCTGGATCACCTCCTCGTAGGGGCCCGATCGGTCACATGCTGCGAAAAGGTTACCACCGCGAGATCCCCCCGAGCCAACAGCTGCCCACGACCGGACCGGGGTCAGCGAGACGGCGACCGCTCCTGCGACCTCGAGGCAGCCATGTTGCCTGGCTCGTCAGTCGTGGGTGGGCGTGCCGGTGACCTGGTGGTCGGCATGGAAGAGCGCCTCGGCGAGCAGCGCCCGGACGTGGCTGCCTCGGAGCCGGTAGCGCATCCGCCGCCCGTCGCGGGTCGCTTCGACGAGCCCGGCCAGCCGCAGCTTCGAGAGGTGCTGGCTGGCCACGGTCGGCCGGCAGTTGGCGGTGGCCGCGAGGCCGGCCACGTCGAGCTCGCCGTCGCGCAGCGCCCACAGCATCCGCACCCGGGTCGGGTCGGCCAACATCGTGAACGACATGACCGCCGCCTGGACCTGCTCGGCCGTCGGCGAGTCGGGATGGACCGGCGGTCGCGTGCGGGCCTGCGGGTGGGGCACACGTGCAACCTACCCCTTGTTGCCACATGTTCGCACCTTCGCATATATGGGTTCCACGGCGATAGTGTCTCAGCCGATGAGCACCCACCACCGCCATCCCCATGCCGGTCACGGCGCCGAGCATCGACACGCCGACACCGGCGAGCCGGCCTCCGATCACCGGGCTCGGCTGTGGCCGACGGTGGGCCACGCCGTCGCGGAGGTGCTCGGCACCCACTCCCACGACCCGGCGGACCAGGTCGACTCGGCGTTGGAGGCCGACGCCGCGGGCAGGCGGGCGCTCTACGCGAGCCTGGTGATCCTCGGGGTGACCGCGGCGATCCAGCTGGCGGTGGTCGCCGTCTCGGGCTCGGTGGCGCTGCTCGGCGACGGGCTGCACAACGTGGCCGACGCGCTCACCGCGGTGCCGTTGCTCGTCGCCTTTTCCCTGGCCCGACGTCCGCCGACGCGGCGCTACCCCTACGGCTACGGCCGGGCCGAGGACCTGGGCGGGCTGTTCGTGATCGCCATGATCGCCCTGTCGTCGGGCATCGCCGCCTTCGAGGCGGTCGACCGGCTCCTCCATCCCCACCCGGTGCACGACCTGTGGGCCGTCGCCGCCGCGGCGCTCGTCGGCTTCGTCGGCAACGAGGCGGTCGCCCGCTACCGCGTTCGGGTCGGGCGACGGATCGGCTCCGCCGCGCTCATGGCCGACGGGCTCCATGCTCGCACCGACGGGCTCACGAGCCTCGCCGTCCTCCTCGGCGCCGGCGGGGTGGCCCTCGGCTGGCAGGTGGCCGACCCGATCGTCGGCCTCGTGATCACCGTGGCCATCCTCGGCGTGCTGCGCTCCGCCGCCCGCCAGGTCGGGTCTCGCCTGCTCGACGCCGTCGACCCGCACCTCGTCGACCAAGCCACGTCGGTCGTCGCCACCACGCCCGGGGTGGCCGGGGTGGCGGAGCTGCGCATGCGATGGGTGGGCCACACCCTGCGAGCCGAGGTCGACGCCACCGTCGACCCCAGCCTCAGCGTCTCAGAGGCCCACGACGTGGCCCACCATGTCGAGCGACACCTCCTCCAAGAGGTCGCCAGGCTCACGGCGGCGACGATCCACACGAGCCCCGCCGGAGCACACCCTTGACGCGCACCGGGTGGTGGCACGCAGCTGCGGCAACCCAGAGGGA
>JAJZJY010000622.1 GCA_021809885.1 Actinomycetes bacterium | reverse complement strand
CTGACCGTCTCGGCACTGTCCGCCGCGCACCGCGACTGGCTCACCTCGCTCGGACCGCTGCTGCTGGACGGCGGCGGTGAATTCAGCAAGGGCCGCGCTGTCCCGTACTCCTACCGGCACATTGTTCCTGCGGAATCGTCGTGTCGCGATTGGTTGATGGAAGCCTTGTCGGCCAGGGGTTTGTGGTCAGGTCATTCCCGTGTTGTGTTCGGTGGTGGGCTACGGTCAGCGGCCCATGCCTATCTCTTTGACGTTGTTCTCCGCCCACGGTTTCGAGTCCTGGGACATCGAGCGGCCGGCGTTGATTCCCGAGGCGATGCCGGTGTTGATCGACTCCGACTTGGTGTTCGAGGACGGGCCGGTATCACCGCGTTCTACGACGGTGGTGAATCGGTGGCTGCGTGAGCTGCCGACTCACGGGGTGCCAGCACCGAGCTCGTGGGCGAACTATGCCCGGGTGCTCCGGGCGTGGATGGACTTCCTGGCTCTTCATGGTGTCGGGCTGTTCGACTCCCGGGAGCGTCTGAAGCAGGCGCTGGGCCGCTACGCCGAGCATCGGGCGGCCGGCCCGTTCAACCAGCGGTTCGTGGCCAACACCTGGGGTCTGCACGTGAGCGTGTTGTCGTTGTTCTACCGATGGGCGATGGCCGAGGGCCACGCCCAGGCGGAGCCGTTCAGCTACCGCACGGCCAGGTTCCTGTTCGCGGGCACGGGCCGGGAGGTGCGGGTGAACCTGGCCGTGCGGCGCAGCCCCAAGCCCCATGTCACGATCAAGTACCTGGAGCCTGACTTCGCCCAGCTGTTCTTGTGGGCCCTGGGCGGTCTCGGACCCAATGGTGTACCTGACGACGGCTTCGGTGGCCGGGAACTGGCCCGCAATGCCGCGGTGGGCGCCTTGGCGTTGTCGACGGGGTTGCGTCTGGCCGAGTTCACCCACCTGCTGGCCTGTGAGATCCCGGCCCTGCCGGCCCGGGCCACGGTGCTGCCGATCGCCTTCCCGGTCCCTGAGGGGGTGACCAAGGGTCGCAAGTTCCGCACCACCTGGATCAGCTACCAGGCTTTGGCCGCGGTGCACCGCTATGTGGATTTGGAGCGGGCCAGTGCCGTGAACGGCTCGGCGTGGCTGCCGTCGCCGCCGGGTGCGCCGCTGGTGGTCAGCGAGGTTGACGATCGGGGCGGGCGGATCAACGGGGTGCGCCGTCCGTGGGCGTCGCTGACCCCGGCCGAGCGCCGTCGTCTGGTCGCCCCTGGTGGCGGGTCGTGCCTTTTGGCGGTGACCTCGACGGGGGCGCCGTTCACGGCGTGGTCGACGGTGTTCGAACGGACGTCGGACCGGGTCCGGGCCCGGTTCGAGCCCCGTTTCCCGCACGTGAACCCCCATCGGCTGCGCCATTCGTTTGCCATGGCAACGTTGGAGTTTCTGGTGGCCGGCCATTACCGCCAAGCGGCCCAGTTGGCCGCAGACGCGGGCGGCGACGGGGCCCTGGCGTTCTACCTGACCAAGGCCGACCCGCTGTTGGTGTTGCGCGACCTGCTGGGACATTCCTCGGTGATGACCACCGAGAAGTATCTGCGCCGCCTCGATACGACCCGCATCTACCGCGAGGCCTACCAACAAGCCGGTTCCGGCGTCGGCCCCTGCGACGACGTCTGCGACACCGATGCTGAGTTCGACGCGGAGTTCGACGGCGAAGCCGAACCGGGGGTGGCCTGATGCCGGCGACGGTGACCGACGCTGGGACGGGCATCTCGTGTGTGTTCAGCGACGCAAGCATGGCCGAGTTCTCGTTGGATGCTCCGGCGCAGCTGGGCCGTGACCTATTGGTTGGCCTCGTCGAGCTGGTCCACCCCCACGGCAGTGTGGACCAGGCGTCGACGGTGGCGATCTATGTGAAGGCGATCCGCAACATGGTGGCCTGGCTGGTGGCGCGGGGCATCGGCGGCGGCGCCGGGGAGTTGACGGCCGCGAGACTGACCGAGTATTGGATAGGCGCTACCGGGACACAGGAGGCGTGCACCCGGCGGATGCTCCAGAGTTTCGACACCGAGACGGGGGCGTTGAGCGAGGCGGTGCACGATCTGGTGGCGGGTCGGGCGTTCAACCTGCAGCCGTTCCGCCGGGCGCTGCCGCCCTACCGGGAAGGGGAATGGGCTCGGCTGAGCCTCGCGTGCCAGGCGACGATCGACGCGTCCTATACAAGCCACCGGGAGGCGCTGGCCGCAGCCGCCCGAGGCTGCGACCCCGCGACGGCCGGTTGGAGTCCAGACAATCTCTGCTGGCTGCTGTCACGTATCGGTCCCTCCACCCTCGGAGCGGTCGCAGCCCACGCCGGCGTCTCCACTGCGACCGCCCGGGAGCGGGGCGGCTTTGGCGAAGCGAGCGGGGCGTTGTTCCCTCCCTTGGAGGTGACGGTGGCCTACCTGTTGGCCTTCGCCATGTCGTCGGGGGTGGTGCCCGACGGCATCGGCGACTTGGTGATGGGCGACATCGACTGGGCGGGCGACGCCTCGATCCTGCTCAGCTACATCAAAGGCCGCACTGGGCCTGAAAGCGTGACACTGGGCCGACCGGCGGTCCGCTTGTTGGAGCGTTGGCTGTCACATTCGACGCTGCTGCGGGGCTGCGTCGAACCCATCGCCGCCCGCCAACTCTGGCTTGGCGTCACCCAAGGAGGCCGGAGGGTGGCGGCAGGGTCAGTGCACCGAAACGTCATCCGCAAATGGGTCGTCGACCACGAGCTGTGCGCGGACGACGGGGGCCCGTTGAAGATCCACCGCAACCGCATCCGCACCACCCATCAGTCCCTCCGAGACAAACGGGCATGGACCGGCAACGGGCGGGCAACGATCGACCCGAACCACACCGCCAGCGTTGAAGGCGACCACTATCTGAGCGCCACCACACCGGCACAGCGCCTGGCGCTTGACTCCATCGTCGAGGACGCCCAGCACGACCTTGTCCGCCGGGCCGGACCGCCAGCGGTGCTCGCCGAAGACGACATCGCCGCTCTGGCCGGGGCGTGGCCGGAGCTGATCGGCGGCCTGGGCATCGATGACGTGGCGATGGCCGAGCTGGTGGGCGGCGAACGCGACGTGTTCGTCGCCGCCTGCGCCGATCAACTCTCGGGCCTGCATGGCCCCAAAGGCCAACCGTGCCCGGCCCGGCCGTGGGTGTGCCTGTTGTGCCCGCTGGCGGTCTTCGCGCCCCGTCACGCCACGAACCTCTTGGCGCTCAAGGCGTTCTTCTCCCGCCAGTGGCGTGCCATGCCCGCCGGTCAGTTCATGGCGGTCTTCGGCCCCTACACCCAGCGCATCGACCAGGTCCTGGCCGGCTACGCCCCAGCTGTGCTGACCATGGCGGCGGCCGGGTTCGCCGACTCCGACGATGAGCTGCCGCTGCGACCCGAGGAGCACAGCACATGACCGTCGTCGCCCTGGAAGCCGGTGAGGACTCCCGGAAGTCCCCCTTCGCGGGAGCCGATGTGTGCGCCGAGGCCGCTTTGAGCCTCCCGCCCGGCGCAGCGCGCCCTCGGTTCGAACACGACGTGTGGGACTTCAGCGACGTCATCGGCCTCCCGGTGCAGATGGCGCCCCACGCCCGACGCCTGGAGTTCACCCCGATCGCCAACCCGGCGTGGCAGCGGGTGGCCAAGGAGCTGATGCTGGCGCTGCTGGCGCCAGA
>JAJZJY010000621.1 GCA_021809885.1 Actinomycetes bacterium | reverse complement strand
GAGATGGCCGGGGTCTTCGTCGTCGGTGACGCGGCCGCCAGCCCCTACCCGAGAGCGGCGGATCCCGCCGCGTGGTCGGGGAGGCTCGCAGCGACGGCAGTGCTGTCCGAGCTCGGCTGCGATCACGCCCGGACCCCCGAGGCGCCTGCACCGGACTGTTTCGTCGACCACGGCGACGGCGCCTACGGGCGTATCCGGATCACCTACCCCGATGGACCGCCACCCGGCGCGCTGCCCGCCGTCTCCATCGATCCCGCCGCACCGGCACTGGCCACGGATTTCGAAGAGGCCCACCGGCGGTGGCACGCACTGCGTGTCGAAGGCACGTGACCGGCACCTCAGAAGCGCCTCACCTCTGGCGTCACCCGGCGTCGCCGCGGCGAGGTGATGCCGCCGGACACCCCCGACGCGAGTCGCCCCGGGGACCCAACGGCGCCTCAGCCTGCCTGGCGGTGGCGGACGATTGTGGGCCCTGGCGCTTGCTGGACGATGGCCTCGTCCTGCTCCTGGCTGAGCGTGAGGCGCGCACCGACGTGATAGGTCTGGACGAGGATCCAGCCAAGCGCCCCCGGATGTATTTCCACCCGACGGTAGACACTGGGTAAGGTGGCGGTCAGCCAATCGTCGGCGATGCTGCCCGGCTGAATGGAGAGCGATGGCGCGTGAGGTCGAGCACACAACCGCAGTCCGCGACGGGCTCCTCGCCGAGACGGGTCTCGTGCGCGCGGCACGCTACATCCAGCCGGGGGAGCCTTCGCCCGACGCCCGCGAGATCCACCGCCGCGGGGGCCGTCGGGCCGAGGAGTTCTACCGGGAGCGCTGGCGCCACGACAAGGTCGTGCGCTCCACCCACGGGGTGAACTGCACGGGGTCGTGCTCGTGGCAAGTCTACGTGAAAGACGGGATCATCACCTGGGAGACCCAGGCCGTCGACTACCCCTCCGTCGGGCCCGGATCGCCCGAGTACGAGCCCCGGGGGTGTCCTCGGGGAGCGTCGTTCTCCTGGTACACCTACTCGCCAGCCAGGGTGCGCTATCCGTACGTACGGGGTGTATTGCTCGAGATGTTCCGGGCGGCGAAGGCCGTCAACGGCGACGACCCCGTCGCTGCGTGGGCCGAGGTGACCGCCGACCCCGAGCGCGCGGCCACCTACAAGGCTGCTCGGGGCCGGGGCGGCTTCGTACGCGCCTCGTGGGCCGAGGTGCTGGAGATGATCGCCGCTGCCCATGTCCACACCGTCGCCGCCTACGGGCCGGACCGCACCGCCGGGTTCACGGTCATACCGGCCATGTCGATGGCCTCGTACGCCGCCGGTACCCGCTTCTACTCACTGTTGGGCGGGACGGTCCTCTCCTTCTACGACTGGTACGCAGACCTCCCCCCCGCCTCCCCTCAAGTGTTCGGCGACCAGACCGACGTGCCCGAGTCAGCCGACTGGTGGAACGCCTCCTACCTCATCATCTGGGGCACCAATCTGCCGATCACCCGCACCCCCGACGCCCATTTCATGACCGAGGCCCGCTATCGGGGTCAGAAGGTGGTGGTGGTCTCCCCCGACTACTCCGACCACACCAAGTTCGCCGACGACTGGCTGGCCGCCAACCCCGGCACCGACGCCGCTCTCGCCATGGCAATGGGACACGTCATGCTCTCCGAGTTCTACCGGGACCGGAAGGTCGCGCGCTTCGAGGACTACGCCCGCACGTACACCGACCTACCCTTCCTCGTCACCTTGCGCGAGCGCGGGGACGGCTATGCGCCGGACCATTTCCTGACCGCCTCGCAACTGAGCCAGGACGGCGCGGCGGGCAACAGGGGGCCGGCCGACGACGAGCAGGCCCAGTGGAAAACCGTCGTGCTCGACGAGGTGAGCGGCGAGCCGGCGGTCCCCAACGGGTCGATCGGCTTCCGCTGGGGCGAGGAGGGCAAGGGTCGCTGGAACCTCGACCTTGGAGAGACCCGCCCCGCGCTGAGTTGCTACGGCCGCCCAGGAGTCGAGGCGCTGCCGATCGACCTGCCCCGCTTCGACGTCGGCGACCAAGGGGGCGGGGTGCTCCGCCGCGGGGTACCCGCGATCCGGGTCGCAGGCCGGCTCGTGACGACGGTGTTCGACCTTGTTATGGCCCACTACGGTGTCGCCCGGCCTGGTCTCCCGGGCAACTGGCCCTCTGGCTACGACGACGCCGAGGCTCCGTACACGCCGGCGTGGCAGGAGAAGATCACCTCGGTGCCCGCTTCGGCGTGCGCCCGGGTGGCCCGTGAGTTCGCCCGCAACGCTGAGGTCTCAGGCGGCCGGTCGATGATCGCCATGGGGGCGGGCACCAACCACTGGTTCCACTCGGACCAGATCTACCGGACGTTCCTCTCCTTGCTCATGCTGGGGGGTTGCGAAGGGGTGAACGGCGGCGGGTGGGCGCACTACGTCGGTCAGGAGAAGGTCCGCCCGCTCACCGGCTGGTTCACTCTCGCCTTCGCCTACGACTGGGCGCGGCCGACCCGGCACATGCCCTCGACGCCGTACTGGTACCTGGCGACCGACCAGTGGCGCTACGAGGGAGCCCGTGCCGACGCACTGGCCTCCCCGCTCGGAGCGGGACGCTTCTCGGGAAAGTCGATGGTGGACCTCTACGCGTACGCGGCCCGCCAGGGCTGGATCGCCTCCCACCCGGCGTTCGACCGCAATCCGCTCGACCTTGCCGACGAGGCCGAGGTCGCAGGGAAGAGCGTGGACGACTACGTGGTGGGCGAGCTCCGAGCGGGGCGGCTGCATTTCGCGGCGGCTGACCCCGATGACCCGGCCAACTTCCCCCGGGTGCTCACGGTGTGGCGTTCGAACCTGCTCGGCTCATCGGGCAAGGGGCACGAGTACTTCTTGAAGCACCTGCTCGGCGCCGACAACGCCGTGGCGGCCACCGAGTGCCCGCCCGAGGCTCGGCCGGACGACGTTCTCTGGCGGGAGGAGGCGCCGGAGGGCAAGCTCGACCTGCTGGTCAACATCGACTTCCGGATGGTCTCGACGAGCATCTACGCCGATGTCGTGCTGCCGACTGCGACCTGGTACGAGAAGCACGACCTCTCCTCGACCGACATGCACCCCTTCGTCCACTCCTTCAACCCGGCGATCGCTCCTCCCTGGGAGGCACGCAGCGACTTCGACATCTTCTCCGACCTCGCCTCCGAGGTCTCCCGTCTGGCCGACGGGCGTCTCGGCGTGCGCCGAGATGTGATGGCGGTGCCGCTCGGCCACGACACGCCCGACGAGTGCGCCCAGCCGGGTGGCCGGGCCCTCGACTGGGCGGCGGGCGAGTGCGACCCGGTGCCTGGGAGGACGATGCCGCGCCTTGTGGTCGTCGAACGCGACTACCCCCACCTTGCCGAGCGATGGCGCGCCTTGGGGCCGCTCATCGACGAGGCCGGCGCCACCACCAAAGGGGTCACCCTCCCGGTGGGCACGGAGGTGCCCTGGCTGGCGTCGAGGAACGGCACCATCCGTGGTGGGGTCGCCGACGGCCGGCCGCGCATCGACCGCGACAACCTGTTCTGCGAGGCGATCCTGGCCCTGTCCGGCACGACCAATGGCCGCCTGGCGGTGGCCGGCTTCGAGGCGCTCGAGGAGCGCACCGGCGTCGCGCTCGCGGACCTGGCGCACGAGCGGGCCGGGGACCGGATCACCTTCGCCGACA
>JAJZJY010000620.1 GCA_021809885.1 Actinomycetes bacterium | reverse complement strand
GCCAAGGCTCCCTACTCGAAAGCAGAGATCGCCTCCTACCTCTCCTTGGCCGACGCCCAGCCGACCGAGTCGCGGCGCATGCGGGCGAGCGCCCTCGTGTGCCTCTCGGCAGGTGCGGGGCTTATGGGTGCGGACCTGAAGGCCGTCACCGGTGCAGACGTCGTCGCGCGCTCTGGGGGCGTCGTGGTCTGCGTGCGCGCGGGCCGCCGTCCCCGGGTGGTGCCGGTGCTCTGGCGCTATCACGACCGCCTCTCCTTGGCCGCCCGCTTTGCCGGCGACCGCCTCATGATCGGGGGGGCATCACCTGGGCGGCGCAACGTGACCACCCCGCTCACCGCGTCGCTTTCTGGCGGGCGGGATCTGCCCCGGTGCGAGATCGCCCGACTGCGTGCCACCTGGCTGTGCGCGGTGGCCGAGACGATCGGGCTCCGTGCCTTCATGGACGCGGCGGGCATCACCTGCTCCCAGCGCCTGGGGGACCTCGTGGCCGGCCTGCCCAGCGCTTCTGAGGAAGAGGCCGTGGCCCTCTTGGGAGCTAGGCGCTGACCGGGGGGATCACCCTCGAGCGCCTCGAGGCGGTGGTGGACGCGGCGGGCGTCGCGCCGTCAATCGAGGCCCTCTTGCCCGTCGGGGTCCGTCCGCGCCAGCTCGGTGTGCGCACGCTGCTCCTCGGCGTGCTCTTGACCCAGGCGGAGCATCGCCCGGCGCATCTGAGCAGGATCCACGCCGCCTTGGTCGGACTGGGTGATGCCGATCGCCGGCGCCTCGGCGTGGTGGTCGACTGGAAGCGAGGTCCCCATTCCCTCACCTATCGCCAGGTGGAAAGGACGTTCGGCCTCGTGGTGGCGGCGCTGGGCAAAAAGGACCCCGACGGCGCGCCCACAGAGGCACTCCAAGGGATCCTCGACGCACTGTTGGAGGCGTCGGTGCCCGCCGAGCACAGGGACGCGTCGCGCGCTCTTGCGGTCGACTGGACCGACGTCGAGTCCTTCTCCACCCGGCGCACCAAGCCCGACGGCGCCTACGCCGACCAAGAGGCCGCCTGGGGGCACCGAAAGGGCGGCGGGCCGGGCGAAAAAGACGAGCTGTTCTTCGGCTACTACCTCTCCTTGGCCACCATGGTCGCAGATGTGGGTGGCCAAGAGGTCCCCGAGCTCGTCCGGCGCATGCAGATCGGCTCGTGCGACCACGACCCGGTCCCGCCCATGGTCGGTGTCCTCACCTCCATGGCCGCGGCAGGGATCCCTCTCGGCGACGTGATGGCCGACTCGGGATATGCCCATCGGGTGCCAGAGCACTTCGCCCTGCCGCTTCGAGCTGCCGGCGCCACCTTGGTGATGGACCTGCACCCCTCTGACCGGGGGATGCAGGGCACCCACCAAGGAGCCATCTGTTGCCACGGGAACCTCTACTGCCCCATGACCCCGACGGCCCTCTTCGACATCGGCCCTCTTTCTCGGGGGGCGAGCAAAGACGAGACCGCCGCCCACGATCGGCGCTGCGAGGAGCTCAGCCGCTACAAGCTCGGACGGGTGACTGCAGACGACGCAGACGGCTACCACCGGGTGACGTGTCCGGCGGCCATGGGCAAGGTCCGCTGCCCGCTGCGGGAGTCCTCCATGTCCCTCGGCCTCGAGCACCCCGAGATCCTCTCTCCTCCCGAGCACCCGCCCACCTGCTGCACCCAGGCCACGATCACCGTCCCGCCGAGCGTCAACCAAAAGACCGCCCAGCGCCACGACTACCCCGGGAAGCCCTGGCGCCGCTCCTATGCCCGGCGATCTGCTGCCGAGCGCTCGAACGCCCGGATCAAGGACCCCGCCACCATCGACGTCGCCCGGGGCTGGTGCCGGGTGATGGGTCTCGGCCCCATGAGCCTGTTCTTGGCCTGCGCGCTCGTCGTGCGCAACCTGGCGGTCGCCGACGCATTCGGACAGCGTCGGGCTGACGACGAGCGACGGGCGGCAGCCGGCCTCTCCCCACGGGCCCGCCGGCACCGGCGCCGGACCCTGGCCGACCTCGTCGGAGCCGGTGCGAACGCGCCGCCCTAGTCGGCGACGTCTCCGCTCGAACGTGGCACCGCCCACTCCCACGCGCCCGAGCGACAGATCATCAGGGCCTTCGGCGCGCCAGCCCCGCCCTGCGGGAGGTTGTCCCGCTGAGGGTGGAACTTGGTGTGGCGGTCCCCCTCCTGGTGCCTGCCAGGTGGTAGGTATCGGGAGTCCAATCAAGACATCCGATCAGGAAAGGGACCGCCAACATGAACAACTACCAGACTTCAACCCGCCGTGCAGGGACCACCGGTCGCACGACGCCGAAGAAGGCGAAGAACGACACAGGCCGGGCCGCGCAAGAGGCAGCGCTGGTGCTGCCCGACACGGTCAGCGTCGCGGTGGGTGAGCTCGCCGACGAGCTCGAAGAGGGGCTGCTCGCCTTCTGCGTCGGCGCCGGCCTGAAGGTCGTGCAGTCGATGATGGAGCACGAAGTCGAGGCGCTCGCGGGGCCCAAGGGCCGCCACGATCCCGACCGGGTGGCGCTGCGCCACGGCAGTGACGACGGGCTGGTCACCTTGGGGGGCCGCCAGGTGAAGATCACCCGACCCCGGGTGCGCAGCGCCGACCGCTCGGCCGAGGTGTCGCTCTCGACCTACGACTGCTTCGCCTCGACCGAGCTGCTCGGTCGTCTGGCGATGGAGAAGATGCTGGCCAAGATCTCCACCCGGCGCTACGGGGCCGGTCTCGAACCGGTCGGCGCCGCTGTGGAGACCCGCAGCCGGGGGACGTCACGCTCGGCGGTCTCCCGCCGGTTCGTGGCCGCGACCGAGACGGCGCTGACCGAGCTGATGGCTCAGGACCTCTCAGGGCTCGATCTCGTCTGCCTGATGGTCGACGGGGTCAACTTCGCAGGTCACTGCTGTGTTGTCGCGGTCGGCATCGACATCGACGGGGTGAAGCACCCCTTGGGGGTGGTTGAGGGCGACACCGAGAACCAGACGCTTGTGACCGCCCTGTTGGTCGGGCTGCGCGACCGGGGCCTCGATGTCACCCGGCCGATCTTGTGCGTGCTCGACGGCGCGAAGGCGCTCGCCAGTGCGGTGAAGGCGGTGTTCGACCACCCGGTGATCGCCCGCTGCCAGCTGCACAAGATCCGAAACGTGAAGCGTCACCTGCCCGACAAGGTCGCCCGCCTGGTGGAGAAGCGGATGCGCGCCGCCTACCGCAACTCCGACCCCTTGGCCGGCCAGGGCGACCTCGAGGCCCTCGCACGAGAGCTCGACCACGCCCACCCCGGAGCGGCCGGCAGCCTGCGCGAGGGCCTGGCCGAGACCTTCACCGTGGCTCGCCTGCGAGTCCCGCCGACCCTCGCCCGCACGTTGCGCTCGACGAACGTCGTGGAGTCGATGATCGAGATCTGCCGGGACCATTCGGCCAACGTGAAGCGCTGGGAGTCAGGCACCATGGCGCTGCGGTGGTGCGCAGCGGGTCTCGCCGAGGCCAAGAAGCAGTTCCGCCGCGTCAACGGCCACATGCACCTGAACGCACTGCGCAGCGCCCTCAGCGAGCACGTCGCAGCCACTGTTACACCCCCCACCTACACTGCAGACAAGGAGGTAGCCGCGTAGCTCAGCTGCCCGGGGCCGCCACCCAAATTCCACGCCAGGTGGGACATCCTCGCGGGCACCA
>JAJZJY010000014.1 GCA_021809885.1 Actinomycetes bacterium | reverse complement strand
TCCGGGCCGGCATGACCGGCTCGGGGCCGCTCGGGTCCGCCGGTACCGCCGGGGCGGTCGGGGCCGCCGTGTCCCGGGCGGCCTCGCGCCTCGGCTGGGCGGCGGTCGGTACCGACATCGGCTTCACCGTGGCCCTCATGCTGATGATCTGGCAACCCCGCTGACGCTCGGACGTCGGACGGTAGGGCGTCAGGCGTTCACCCTCATCGGCCAGCTGGCGTCCTACCATGCGGACAGGTATGGCTTCACGCACGAAGGCCCCCGCCCCCGCCACGTTCCGTGGCCTCCCCGTAGGGGAGATCCTCGCCGACTTCCGCCTGGCGCTCATCTCCCGCCTCCTCGACGACCGGGAGATAGCGCTGCAGAAGCAGAGCCGCGTCTTCTTCCAGATCTCGGGGGCGGGTCACGAAGCCCTGCTCCTCGGGTTGGCCCACGAGCTCCGGCCGGGATCCGACTGGTTCTTCCCGTACTACCGCGACCGGGCGCTGATGCTCGGCCTCGGCGTGACCGCCGAGCAGATCCTGCTCCAGGCCGTCGGCTCCTCCGCCGACCCTGCCTCGGGCGGCCGCCAGATGCCGTGCCACTGGGGCTACCGGTGGCTCAACGTGGCCACGCAGTCGAGCCCGACGGGCAGCCAGTGCCTCCCCGCTGTCGGCTGCGCCGAGGCGTCCCGCTACATCTCCCGCCGGACCCTGCCCGGATGCTCCGCCGCCGGCGACGAGCTCACCTACGTGTCGCTCGGGGAGGGCGCCACTTCGGAGGGCGAGTTTTGGGAGAGCCTCAACACGGCGTGCACCCTGCACCTGCCGGTGTTGTTCGTCGTCGCCGACAACGGCTACGCCATCTCGGTGCCCGCCGACGAGCAGTCGCCGGCGCCGGTGTCCGAGCTCGTCGCCGGTTTCCGCGGCCTCGCCGTGCATGCCGTCGACGGCCGCGACTACTTCGAGGTGCGCTCCCGGGCCCACGACATCGTCGCCGCGGTGCGGGCGGGCACCGGCCCGGCCCTCCTGCACGCCAAGGTGACCCGCCCGTACTCGCACTCTGCCGCCGACACCCAGAGCAAGTACCGCCCGCTCGAGGAGCTGGCAGAGGAGGCGGCGCACGACCCGATCCTCCAGATCGAGCAGGCGCTCCTCGGTGGCGGCGTGCTCGACGAGGAGGGCGTGGCCGAGCTGCGCGAGCAGGCCCGCCGGGCTGTCGCCGACGCCTCCCGGGCGGCCCTGGCCGCCCCCCGTCCCGACCCGGCCAGCGTGACCGACCACGTGGTGGTGATCCCCGAGGTCCCGCCCGGCACCGACGCCGAAGCTCCAGCGGATCCGGGGGCGGAGCTCGTCGCCCTCGGGGAAGCGATCCGCCGGACCCTCACGGACTGCATGGAGGCCGACGAGCGCATCCGGGTCTTCGGCGAGGACGTCGCCGACGCCCGGGAGGCGGTGCTCGCCAGCGTCGACGGCAAGGGCGGGGTATTCGGGACGACCGCCGGGCTCCAGCGCCGGTTCGGGCTGGCCCGCTGCTACAACACGCCCCTCTCGGAGGCAAACATCGTCGGCCGGGCCGTCGGGCAGGCCCTGCGCGGCCTGCGGCCGGTGGGGGAGATCCAGTTCTTCGACTACATCTGGCCGGCGATGCAGCAGATCCGCAGCGAGGCGGCGACCGTCCGCTGGCGGTCCAACGGGGCATTCACCTGCCCGATGGTGCTGCGGGTCCCGATCGGGGGCTACCTCACCGGCGGAGCCATCTGGCACTCCCAATCGGGGGAGTCCATCTTCGCCCACATCCCCGGCCTCGTGGTGGTCATGCCGTCCCGGGCGGCCGACGCCGCCGGCCTGCTGCGAAGCGCCATCGAGTGCGAGGACCCCGTGCTGTTCCTCGAGCACAAGCACCTGCTGCGCCAGCCCTACACCCGCACGCCGATGCCCGGCCCCGACTTCCGGGTCCCGATCGGCAAGGGGCGGGTCGTGCAGCCCGGCGACGACCTGACGATCGTCACCTGGGGGGCGACGGTCGAGAAGTCGCGCCAGGCCGCCGCCCGCCTCGCCGACGACGGGGCCGAGGTCGGCATCGTCGACCTGCGCTCGATCCGCCCGTGGGACAGCGCCCTGGTCGCCGAGCGGGTAGCTGCCACCGGACGGGTCATGGTGGTCCACGAGGACACGCTCACGGCGGGCTTCGGCGGGGAGGTGGCGGCGTGGGTCGCCGAGCACTGCTTCACCGACCTCGACGCGCCCGTCCGCCGTGTTGCCGCCGCCGACACCCACGTGGCGTACGAGCCGACCCTCGAGCGCGCCATCCTGCCCCAGGTCGACGACATCGCCGCCGCTGCCAGCGAGGTGCTCCGCTACTGATCTGAGGCGCCGCCGGCCATGACACAGCCCGGCCCCGGAATGTGGGAACCTTCCGGGGCGCCCCGCCGTCAGGAGGCGGGACAGCGACAGCAGTAGCGGGACGGCCGGTGACAGCAACGATCGAGCAGCGAGGGGCAGTCGGCGTCACGCGCCGCAGGCGCGCGCCCATCTACCGCCCGGGCCTCGACGGCCTGCGTGCGTTCGCAGTCGCTGCCGTCGTTGCCTACCACCTCGCCCCGGGAGTCGTGCCCGGCGGCTTCCTCGGCGTCGACGTGTTCTTCGTGATCTCCGGCTACCTCATCACCGGTCTGCTCGTCGAGGAGTGGCGGTCGAAGGGCACCATCGGCCTACCGCAGTTCTGGATGCGCCGCATCCGGCGCCTGTACCCGGCGATCGTCGTCCTCCTCGCGGCCGTCGTGCTCGTGACCGCTGTCGCCGACCGCGCCGCGCTGGCGACGTCACGCGTCACGATCCCCCTCGCCCTCGTCTACCAGACCAACTGGTGGTTCATCTTCCACCACGTACCGTACTTCGAGCGGTTCGGCCCGCCCCCGGTGTTCCTGCACCTGTGGTCCCTGGCCATCGAGGAGCAGTACTACCTCGTATGGCCGCCGCTGCTCCTGCTCATGCTGCACCTCTGGCGCCGGCGGGGCAGGATCGCCCTCGTCGCCTTGGGCGGCGCCGCCGTCTCGGCGATCCTCATGGCAGCGCTGTACCACGGGGGTGCTTCGGTCAACCGGGTCTACTTCGGCACCGACACTCACTCGGAGGGGCTGCTGCTCGGCTCCGCGCTCGGCCTGTTCGCACCGCCCGCCAGCCTCGCCACCCGCGTCGCCGAGCGTTCACGCCGCACGCTCGACCGGGCGGCGGCCGTGTCGCTCGTCGGGCTGTTCGTGCTCGTGCTCGTGCTCGGGCAGGGCTCGGCGGTCACCTGGGACGGAGGCCTGATGCTGGCTGTGGTCCTCGCCGGCGTCGCCGTCCTCGTCGCCGCCCACCCGGCGTGCCGCACCGGCCAGGTGCTCGCCGTGCGGCCCCTGCGGTGGCTGGGGACGCGCTCCTACTCCGTGTACCTCTGGCACTGGCCGGTCATCGTCCTGACCGGGGCGCAGGGGGCGTTCCCGCTCTACGGCCTCTCGCAGCTAGTCATCCGCCTGGGAGCGACGGCTGGCCTGGCCGAGGCCTCCTACCGCTGGGTGGAGCGACCCTGGCGGACCGGCGCGGCGCAGCGGGTCATCAGGGAGCAGCTTCAGGTGTCCCGGCGGATGCGGCGCAGCATCCTCTCGGCGTCCGCGAGTGCCTTCGCCGGTCTGGCCATCCTCGTCGCCTTCGTGCCGGCACCGGCGGGGCCGCGCTTCCAGCGCGTCACCGAGACGGCGGCAGCCGCCCAGCGCGTCGTCGGCCCGGGCCGGGCACCGGCGTTCTCCCAGCCCGCGGCTCTCCGCGACCAGGAGCTGCGGGCACGGGTCACGCCCCTCGACGTCCCCCCGGCGGCGGAGCCCCGCCGGGGTGTGCTGGCCATCGGTGACTCGGTGATGCTCGCCGCCCAGCAGGACCTCGTGGCGGCCCTCGGGCCGGGCACCGTCGTCGACGCCGCCGTCGGCCGGCAGGTCTACCAGGGGCTCGACCGGCTGGCGGCCTACAAGCAGGCCGGCCGCCTCGACACCGTCGAGGCGGTCGTGATCGACCTGGGCACCAACGGGCCCTTCACGCCGCAGGACATGACCGAGCTGGAGGCGCTGACCGCCGGGGTGCCGAAGGTGGTGCTCGTCAACGTCCGGGTGCCGCTGCCGTGGCAGGCGGAGACCGACGCGACCATCCGCTCGGTCGCCCGCCGGCCGGGCTTTCGGATCGTCAACTGGTGGGCGGCGTCACGCAACCGGGCGTTGCTGTGGCCGGACGGTGTCCATCCCAACCCGGCCGGCCAGGCGGTTTACGCCCAGCTGGTCAAGGCGGCGTTGCAACCCTGAGCCGGGCGGTGGGGACGGCGGGGCCCCCGCTACGCTCCGCCCCCACCAGAGCCCCCCGGGAGGTCCCGTTGGCCCAGCAGGTCCGCGCCGTCGTCGCCAAGGCCGTCAAGGAGCCGGTGTCCATCGAGACGGTCACCGTCCCCGACCCCGGGCCCGGGGAGGTGGTCGTCGCCGTCCGGGCCTGCGGGGTGTGCCACACCGACCTGCACTACCGGGAGGGGGCCATCAGCGACCGGTTCCCGTTCCTGCTCGGCCATGAGGCCGCCGGCGTCGTCGACGCCGTCGGGGAGGGAGTCGACGACCTCGGTGTCGGCGACTTCGTGGTGCTCGCCTGGCGGGCGCCGTGCGGAACGTGCCGCTCGTGCCGCCGGGGACGGCCCTGGTACTGCTTCGATTCGGCCAACGCCCGCCAGCCGATGACCCTCGGGGACGGCACGCCTCTGTCGGCCGCCCTCGGGATCGGCGCCTTCGCCGACAAGACCCTGGTCGCCGCCGGCCAGGCGGTGAAGGTCGACCCCCGCGCCCGCCCGGAGGCCGCCGGCCTGATCGGCTGCGGCGTGATGGCGGGCTTCGGCGCTGCCGTCAACACGGGCGGGGTCGGGTGGGGCGACACCGTGGCCGTGCTCGGCTGCGGGGGCGTCGGTGACGCCGCCATCGCTGCGTCGGCGCTCGCCGGCGCCCGCACCGTCATCGCCGTCGATGTCGACGAACGCAAGCTCGAGTGGGCGCGCCGCTTTGGGGCGACTCACACCGTCAACGCCACGGGCCGCGATGTCGTCGAGGCCGTCAGGGAGCTGACCGGCGGCCACGGCGCCGACGTGGTGATCGAGGCGGTCGGCCGGCCCGATACCTACCGCCAGGCCTTCCTCGCTCGCGACCACGCCGGCGTGGTCGTCCAGGTGGGCGTCCCCACGCCGGAGATGACCGTCGAGCTGCCCATGATCGAGCTGTTCGGCCGCGGCGGCGCCCTCAAGTCCTCCTGGTACGGCGACTGCCTTCCGACGCGCGACTTCCCGGTCCTCATCGATCTCTACCTACAGGGCAGGCTCGATCTCGACGGCTTCGTCAGCGAGACGATCGCCCTCGACGCTGTGGAGGAAGCCTTCGCCCGCATGCAGCGCGGCGAGGTCCTCCGCTCGGTCGTAGTGCTGTGACGCCATGATGTGGCGCACGACGTCGAAGCCCCGACGGACTACGGCTACTCGGGGGAAGCGCTGGTACTAGCGGGCACGGCAGGAAACTCCATCTTGACTGCCGCTTCCCATCGCTCGGTCTCGTGGTCCGGAGCGTGCAAGGGGATCAGCGCGCTGACGACGGTTCCTGCTCCTGGCGTCGAGCGCACCTCGAGCGCGCCGCCGAGCACATGGGCCCGCTCGGCCATGCCGAGCAGTCCGAAGTGGCCGTCGCGACCGATCTCGTCGCGACTCACAGGATCGAAGCCGTCTCCGTCATCGGCCACGGTCAGGGCCAGCTCGGCGGCCTCGAAGCGCAGGGTGACGTGAAGGCCGTGTGCGCCGGCGTGGCGCAGGGTGTTGCGCACCGCCTCTTGGGCGATGCGGAAGGCGCCGAGCTCTACGTCTGGCGCGAGTCGAACTTTGTTGCCTTCCACCTCCAACTCGCTGGAAAGGCCGGCTTCTTCCTCAGCATCGGCGACGAGGCTCGAGAGGGCTGCGACCAGCCCGAGCTGATCGAGGGTGGGGGGTCGCAGGTCCCGGGCGAGGGTGCGTAGGCGCCCTGCCGCTGCGAGTGCCTGGGCCCGGGCCTCGCCGAGGGCAGCGGTCACCCCGGCGGGCACGCTCGGTGCCTCCCCGAGTCTCTCCAGGCGGCGTGCCAGGTGCAAGAACAGCTGCAGGGGCTCATCGTGCAACTCACGTGCCAGACGCCGGCGCTGGTCCTCCTCCGCCTGGACGACGAGCGCGGCGTAGCGTGTTGCCCGTTGCCGCTCGCTGCGCTCCTCGGTGACGTCCTCGAAGACAACCTGGGTCGAAGGGTCGCCGGCGGTGCCGGCGCGCACCGTGACGAGACCGACCCGGTACTCCCGGCCGTCGGGGAGGCGCAGCACCCGATCGGCTTGCTCGGGTAGCGAGATGTTCCCTCCGAGTTGAGGCCCGAAGGAAGCGCCGGGCAGGTCGTCGCCGAAGACCGCCAGCGCGGCAGGGTTGGCGTCCACGACGGCGCCCCGGTCGTCGAGCACGATGATCGGTGCCCGGTTCGCCTCGAACAGCGCTCGGTACCGGGCTTCGATCGCCAAGCGCTCGGTGGTGGCACGCTCGGCGCGGGCGTGCGCGAGGCGCTGGGCCTCGATGCGCAGCCCGATGACGAACGCCACGAAGTCGACGAGCGCCAGGTTCACCAGGTCCCCGGCTGTGTGACCCCGGTCGTGGGGCAAGAGGAGGTCGGGCAGCCACAGAAGCGTCGCCCAGAGCCCCGTCGCCGCCGACCCCCCGAGGCCATAGCGCAGCGCCGCATAGGCGACGGGGACGATCAACACGGCGACGGGGATGCCCGTAGGGAAGTTGCTGGTCTCGAGCGAGGAATGGAGGTCGACCTCGAGGTGGACCGCCGCGATCACCACCACCATCGCCTGGATGACCCAAAAACGCGCGTCACCAAAGGGCGGGTGCGTCCCGCGGCGCAAGACTGCGGCGAGATCGGCGCGCGAGGGGCGAGCGCTCATGTGCCCTCCCGGCCGACGAGGTGGTGGGACAGAGCGTAGAACGCTGCTTCGGTGCGCGACCCGACGCCGAGCTTGACCAGCACGTTCGACACGTGGCCCTCCACGGTGCGCAGGCCGAGGCTGAGCTCGACAGCGATCTGCTTGTTGGACAGGCCCCGGGTGAGAAGGCGCAGCACGTCTGTCTCTCTCGAGGTTAGCGCCCTGGCACCCGAAGGGACCGCAGATCCGTCGTGCCAGCGCCGGGCAAGGCGTCCCGATAGGGCCTTGTCGAGCACGAAGACCCCGTCGGCCACAGCGTGCACCGCGTCGACGAGCTCTCTGGCAGAGGCGGTCTTGAGCAGGTAGCCGCCGACACCGAGCTCGAGCGCCCTGGTCACGTACGCGTAGTCCGCGTAGGCGCTCACCACGAGCACCCGCACCTCGGGGTAGCGCGCCACTGCGGTCTCGGCGAGGTCGAGGCCACTCGCACCCGGGAGGCTCACGTCGACGATCACGACGTCGGGGCGGGTTCGCCCGAGCACATCGAGGCCCTCCTCGGCGCTTCCGGCCTGGCCGACCACCTCGAAGTCGAGCTCCTGGTCGAGCAACTGGAGCGTTCCCTCGCGAACGAGGGCGTGGTCGTCCACGACCACCACCCTGACCGCTGCATCGCGCCCCCGGGCTGCCTCCTCGGCGTCTGCGTCGTGGCGCAGATCCTGGTCCGACCCTGTTTCCGGCGCGCACGGGTGCTTGCTCATCGCTACCAGTCTGGGTCCATCCGGCGGGAGTTGCCAGCGTGGAACCAACGGGGACCACCCCGTGATCCCACGGGGGGCACCGTGGAACCTGGGGTGGCGGTACCCGTGGCATCCGGGTTTCGCCCGGCTGGCCGAGGGGCGACGATCGACTCATGGTCGAAATACTTCGGATCCTCCTCGGCGTGCTCGTGGTGGCGTCCCTCGCCACCATCGGCGCCTACGTGGTCGTCTTCCTCGGAGTCGCGGCATGGGCGGTGCTCACCAGATCGCGCCGTGACCCGCTCGCTGACGAGCTCGACTCGGTGCTGGCCGAGATCGTCGGGCCGCGGGTACCGCTCGCACCCGCGGCAAGAGCCCTGCGGTCCTCTTCGCTCAGAGGCGAGGTACCCCCAGAGCGGTGGCTCGAGCGCGCCGACCCTTTTGCGGCGGGGAGGTTCTCATGACCGGCGGGAGCGATGCCCCTGTCCGGGGTGGTGGCGCCGGCAGGTTCCGGGCATCGGTGGTCGTCGTGGTCGTCCTCGTGGGCGTGCTCTTCGGGCTCGGGGCGTCGGTGGCCGTGGTCGCCGGGATCGCCAGGGGTGCCCGCTCTGTCGGTGAGCAGCTGACCGCAGCGAAGGTCGCTCCAGTCGACCCTCACACCGTGACCGAGTCGATGGAGATCCTCACGAGCAGCTCATTTGGGCCCCGTTACACCCACCCCTCCTGGACCGTGCGCAGGGGCGAGACCGTCACCCTCCGGATCACGAGCTACGACGACGGCTCGGCGCCACTCACCGGTGCCCAGATGATGTTCGACCGGGTGCAGGGGACCCTCAGCGGCACCGAGACCGTCGACGGCAAGTCGGTCACCTGGGTGCCCAACGGCGAGGTCTCCCACACCTTCACCGTCGTCGGGCTCGGCCTCAACCTGCCCATCCCCGTCGCACCGACGGGCCGCTCGGTCACAGTGGTGGCGCGCTTTGTCGTAAGGCGTCCGGGCACCTTCGTGTGGCAGTGCTACGCGCCGTGTGGATCGGGGCCCAACTCCATGGGCGGGGCGATGGCGACCAAGGGATGGATGGAGGGCACCGTGGGAGTCCTGTCGTGACCCGCCTCCACGGACCCGAGGAGTCGCCCGTCGTTCTCGGGCGGCGCGGCTTCCTGCGCGGGGCGGCTCTCGGCGGCCTCGGTCTCGCAGGCGCCGGAGCCCTTGCAGGGTTGGTCGAAGCGGGCACGCCGGCGTCGGCCACCACCAGCGCACCGGCCAAGGCCGCCCACCAGTGGGCGATGGTGATCGACCTGCGCTACTGCAACGGCTGCAAGCTCTGCACCACGGCGTGCCAGACCGCCCACTACCTGCACGCGGACCAGACCTGGATCGACGTGTTCTCGATGCGCGACGCCGCCGGCGACAGCTACTTCATGCCACGGCCCTGCATGATGTGCGAGGACCCCCCCTGCGTGCCGGTCTGCCCGGTGAAGGCGAACTTCCGCACCGACGAGGGTCTCACCCTGGTGCGCCAGGATCGCTGCATCGGCACCCGCATCTGCATGAACGCCTGCCCCTACCAGGCTCGCTACTTCAACTGGGGCCCTCCGAGGCCGGCTCCGCGCCAGCCCTTCCCCCAAGAGCCTGCCTGGCCGGTGCCACAGGTCGAGGGCACGGTCGGCAAGTGCGTGGACTGCGCGGCGATGCTGCCAGCGGGCAAGCTCCCCGAGTGTGTATCGCACTGCCCGATGGGGGTCCTCTACCTGGGCGACCTCGAGAGCGACGTGGCGGTGAACGGGCTCGGCAACACCATCGAGCTGTCGACGTTCCTGGAGGACAACAACGCCGTCAAGTTCAAGGAGTCCTACGGCACCCACCCCAGGGTCTTCTACATCCCCGGCGACGGCCAGGACCTCGACCTCGACGCTGAGAGCACCTGAGGTGACTGGCCGCGGCGTCATCAGCCCAGCAGAGGGCTCGGGCCAGCCAGCCACCACCACGCGGTCGTCCCAGCGCCTCGTGCAGGTGCTGTTGGGGTTCATCTGGCTCGCAGACGGCGCGCTGCAGTGCCAGCCGTCGATGTTCCGTCGGAGCTTCGTGACCGGGGTGCTCCTGCCCACCGCCAAGGGGAACCCCGCCCCGGTGGCAGGCTCGATCACCGCTATGGCCCGATTCCTCGAGCCGCACATCGTGGTGTGGAACGCCCTGTTCGCCGCTGCGCAGTTGGCGATCGGCGCCGGCCTGCTCGTGGGACGCACGGTGCGCCCTGCCCTCGTCGCCTCCTTCGCCTGGTCGCTGCTCGTGTGGTGGTTTGCCGAGGGGCTCGGCGGGCTGCTCACCGGCGCCGCCTCGCCGCTCAGCGGGGCCCCTGGCGCAGCGCTGCTCTATGTCTTCGTCGGGCTCCTCGCCTGGCCGAGAGCAGCGCAGCCCCACGACCCCAGCGAGGCGAGGACGACGGCCCTGCGGGGCGTGCGCTGGGCCAAGGCCGCCTGGGCGGCGCTGTGGGTCGGCGGCGCCGCGCTGCTCTTGCAGCCGGCCAACCTCGCAGCCGGCGCGCTTGGCGGGGCCCTGCGCGCCGTGGGGCGTGGGCAGCCCGGCTGGTCCGCGAGGTTGCTCTTGCCCGCAGCCCGGTCGCTCACCCCCTACGGCGTCCCCCTCACCATCGCCGTCGCCGCGGAGATGGCGCTCGTCGGCGCCGGCGTCGCGCTCGGCTGGCGGGTGGCCCCCCTTCTCGGCGTGGCGACGGTCCTGGCCCTGTTGATCTGGGTGCTCCCCGAGGGCCTCGGCGGGATCCTCACCGGAGCGGGGACCGATCCCAACACCGGGCCTCTCCTCGCGCTGGCAGCGCTCGCCTGGTACCGATACCGCGCGGAACCGCAGGCTCACCCTGCTTTCGTGCCGACAGCCGTCGGCACGCCGGCATGACACGAGAAGGGATAGGGATGTCCGAACCGCGAGGCACTACAGGCGCCGGGGAGCACACCGGCATCGAGGGCCGAGTCGACGGCCCGCCGGCGCTCGAAGAGGTACGGGTTGCCGCGATGCGCCCCGTCCTCGAGTCCCCGCGGTGGTGGTGGCCGGCTGTGGCGGTGCTCGGTGCGATCGTGGTGGCCGGCATCGTGGCCTGGGTCGTGCAGGTCGGCGACGGCCTCGGCGCAGCGGGTTACAACAACACCGCGTTCTGGGCCGTCTACGAGGCGGACCTCGTCGCCTTCATCGGGGTGAGCTACGGCGGCGCGGTCGTCTCGGCGATCCTGCGGATCACCAAGGCGACCTGGCGGGCACCGCTCACTCGGATAGCGGAGGCAACCGCGCTCGTAACGCTGCCGGTCGGGATGCTCTTCATCGTCCCCCACCTCGGCAGCCCGTGGCGGATCTGGGAGCTGGTCTGGCCGCCGTACTGGAACCTGTCGTCCCCCATCTTGTGGGACTTCTTCGCGGTGAGCACCTATCTGCTCGCCACCATCGTGTTCTTCTACCTCCCCCTCATCCCCGACGCGGCGATCGCCCGGGGCTTGCTGGAACCCGGGCGCCGGGGCCTCCGGGCCCGGGTCTGCCGGCGCCTCTACCAGACGCTCGGCGACCGCTGGGACGGCAACCCCTCCCAGCGCCGGATGCTCCACGCGGCGATCGGCCTCGTAGCGATCATGATCATCCCGATGGCGGTCTCGGTCCACTCGGTGCTGTCCTTCGCCTTCGCATCCTCCTCGCGGCCCGGCTATGCCGAGACGATCTTCCCGGTCTACTTCGTGGTCGCCGCCCTCTACACCGGCGTGGCGTTGGTGGTGCTCTCCCTGGCAGCGTGCAGGCGGCTCTACCACCTCGAAGCGTTCATCCACCCGCGCCACCTCGTGCGCCTCGGGTTCCTCCTCGTCGCCTTCGGCGCCGCCTACCTGTACCTGACCTTCACCGAGTACCTCATCGACGGCTACTCGGGCACCACCGGCAACGCAGCCTGGGTGCGCCAAGTGCTGATCGGGCGCTACTGGATCCCGTTCTGGTTCTACTTCGTCGCCGCCGGTGTCGTTCCGCTGGTCATCATGGCGGTGCGGCGGCTGCGTACCGGGCGAGGTGTCGTTGTCGCCTCCGGCCTTGTTGTGTTCGCAATGTGGGTGAAGCGCCTCGTCATCGTCATCCCCCCCGCCACCGAGCCGCTCGTGCGCTCTCCCCTCGCCGCGACCGGCGTGCTGGCCGGGAACTGGGGCACCTATCACTTCACCTGGGTGCCGATCGCGATCACGATCGCCGCGACCGCTGCAATCCCCCTGGCGCTGCTCATCGTGTTCCGCTTCGTGCCGATCCTACCGATCGCAGAGATGGAGGAGCTGGCAGCAGGGCTCGAGGAGCCGGCCGAGACAGCGGGTGCACCGGTGCTCCGTGGCGACCAGGGGCCCGGCTCGGCGCCCGTCGTGATCGGCGCGAGCAGCTTCAGGACGTCTGTGTCGCTTCCAGACACCACAGGCAAGGAGGGTGCACGGTGAGCCGGTCGATCTCGGGGAACTCTGTCCTGCGAAGCGGGCTGCTGGCCTTGGTGGCAGCGATCGTCGTCCTGCTCGGTGCGACTTCGACGGCATGGGCGGCCACGGGCCCCGCGCTCCGCCTCGTCGCCCACCGGGCTCCGCACGACCCTCACGCCGTCGAGCTCGTTGCCACGCTCCAGATGCCGGCTTCGGCCGCTTCGTCGAAGAAGCCGGCTTCGCCCGCCGGAGCAGAGGTGAGCTTCTCGGTGCATCTGAGCCAGTTCAGCGGTGCACCCCTGCTCTCGCTCGGCACCGCTGCCACCAACGCCGCGGGTGTCGCGACTCTCGTCTACCGTCCCACCTGGACCGGCCACCAGGCGATCATCGCGACCGCCGCGAACGCGGCGGGGACCACCCTTGCGTCCGCAACGGCGAGCTTCGCTGCCACCTGGGCCACCCACCCCTTCGCCGGCACCGTCGAGGCGGTCCGGCCGGACGGTGTCATCGGCCGGTGGGTCGCCGGGGTGCTGGCCGCCATCGTCGCCATGCTCTGGGTCACCCTGATCGCAGTCGTCGTGCGAGTGAACCTCGGGCTCAGGCTCCTAGGGAAGCGGACGCCGACACCAGGAGCTGCGTGATGATAGCTAGCGCAGCGTTCGAACAAACACACTGGCCGTCATCGGCCCCAGCGAGAAGGCCGAGCTTGTCGAGATCGTGCGGAAGTGTTCGTAGTCTCGATCCTCGGGGGACCTGGGTCGAGATACCGAGCAGGCCAGAGATGGTGCGCCTATGCGTTGCATTCCGCGGCCTCGAGCACGGCGAAAGTGCGAAACTCCGCGGGCGGTCCGGTAGGAAACACTCTCCTGCTCCGAGTGGTCAGCCTGTGGGCTTCGGCAGCCAATCCTCGGGCGGCCGACCGAGAACGTCGGGCAGACACAGCCAGGTTTCCAGCGCGGCCACCAACAGGCCCACGGAGCGTCGGCTCCGGGGGAAGGTCCTGCTGCTCGTGAGCAGGATGCCAGGACCAGCTTTGGTCTCCTCGCGCCAGAGCAAGGGTCTGAAGTCCTTGGCGTTCTCCGTCACCAACCGCCGGCCGTTTGAGCGGGTCCACTCGTAGAGCTCGGCGTCGTCCATGGCCCGGAGCCTGGGATCGGCTGCTACGGCGAGGACGTCGCGGCCCTTGTCACGCAGTTGCTCTGCGATCACGGGTGAGAACATCTCGTGGAGCAGGAGGGTGGGGCCGGCCGGCGGGCTCACGCGAGCAGGCGCTGCTGAGCCAGCCAGGCCTCCTCCGCCTTGGCGGACTCCTCGTGAGCAAGAGCAATCTCGGCGTCGATTTCGTCCTGGTGGTCGGCGTAGTAGCGCAGGGCTGCACGCACCTGCTCCTCTTCCAGGTTGAGGATCTCGCCCACGGCCAGCACCGCCGCTTCGCCTCGCTCGTCCACCTCTGTCGACGCCTTGACGACCTCCCAGACGTCAGGGCCCAGGGCCAAGGCGGCGCGCCGGCCGCTCGGGCCGTCCTTGAACACGATTCCGGGGTGCTCGGCCATCCTAAGTCCCTCGTCAACCAGCCGCTCTGCCAGACCAGAGGGAGTTGCACCGGGAAGTGGCCCGCTCGCCGACCAGCACGGTCTTCACGCTGTTGATCGTATCGGAGACCCGCGCACCAGGACCACAGCGGTAGGGCGAAGAGGGCGGCGAGGAGGATTGCAGCAAGGCGCCCGCGACGGCACCGCGCATTGCGTGGGGCAAGGTGAAGGCCCATTGAGGGTGCCGCGAGAGTTGGCCAGCCCGGCGAAGCGCGATCCGAGGCCGAACGCGTTGGTCTGCTCGAACGCCTCGCTCGCAGCCTTGGTCCACTGCCGGCGTCGGCCACCACCAGCGCACCGACCAAGGCCGCCCGCCCCGACCAGCTGCCCTGCTCCGACAGCCCCCCGATCAAGGTGATCCTTGTATCGGAGATCATCCGCATCGAGCGTCGAGCGGCTCGTGTACGTCGCCGGCCTCGACGACACCACCGCATCGAAGGAGTGGGCCAATCGGCCCAAGGACCACGATGCCCTCGGCGAGCTCCGGACGCTCCGCGAGTCCCAACGCTCGCCTGGGGGAAGCACACCCGGGCCGCCGGTGCCACGAGAAGAGCACCGGTCTCCCGTCTCCCGCCGTCGATCCTCGCTGACCACGCCCCTTCGCCGCCGAGGAGCAACCAGCCGGCCCGGTCGTCGTACGGACGGTGGGCGCCGGAGGGCGGCCGCAGTCGTCGACGTTCAGATCGTCAGCCCAGGTGCCGCTCGCTCACCGGGTGGCACCTGGCGTGGCGCCGTGGTCCCGGTAGTACTGGCGCCAGATCAAGCGGTGCAAGGGCACCTTGCGCGGGATGTCACGCAGTCCAGGGATCAAGGGGAGCATCAGCAGGCCGATGGTGAGCACGGCCATGATCGCCACCACGTACAGGTCACCGTTGATCGAGGTGGTCATGGGGGGCACCTGGTACCACATGGTGTAGAGCCACAGCCATGGCTGGCCGGGCCAGCTGCCGGTCTCGTTCATCACCCCCCATTGGTGGCTCTTCAGGTGCTCGGCGGTGACGATCTTGCCCCAATAGCTCTTGGCCCTCTGCGCCTTCCAGGAGTCCCCCAGGAACAGGATGGGCTTGGTGTAGTTGGTGGTGTAGAAGCTGGCATGGGCCACGAGCTGGGCGTCCAGCGCACCCGAACGCGCCATGGACAGCAGGGATGTCTCGAGCACCGGCACCGGCCCTGCACCGGGCCAGCGCGAGGGCACCTCGTGAGTGGCGAGGGCCCGGGCGTAGGCATGCTCCCAGCGGACCCGCTCCGGGGCGCTGGCGGAGCGGTAGCGGGCAAGGGCATGGGAGAGCGCACCGGTAGGGGGTAGGGCGCTCAGGGGCTGGAGCACGAAGGACTGGGCTGGGTTGATCGGGTAGTGCACCCCCAGCAGCCTTTCGATCGATACGGGACCCAGGTACTGCGTGTCGCCGGTGGCGTGGTTGTAGGGGGGCCCGTAGGTGGCCGAGGCGCTCGTACCTTCCAGCTCGGTGAGCACGGTCTGGCTGAAACCGACCGGCTGCGCCCTGGCCCAGGCTGCGATGGTCACTGGGGGAGCGTCCGGCGAGGAGAAGAGGAGCGCCAACGCCACGGTCAGGACAGCCACCACCACCGTGGCGATGGCTGCCTCCTTCAAGATGTCGTAGTGGCGCAGGGGGCCGACCCAGGTGGCGCCCTCGGCCTGGCGCCGCTGGCGGGCGCTCAGGGTGCCGGCGGGGATATGTCCCACGGCCTGTCGTCTCTTCACCGGCTGGGGACCTCCTCACGGGCAGGGGAGGGGTCGTCGGTGCCCCGAGCGGAGGCGCCGCCGACGCCCAGGTCCTCCGGGCGTGCGTCGATCGGCGGCACCACCCCTCGCATCCGGACCATGAGCACGTGCAGCGCCACCACCAGCACCAGTGCCAGGGGGAGCAGCGCTATGTGGAGCATCAGTGCCTGGCCGAAGTTCATGGGATCGAGCAGCGCCCCGATGCCGCTGCCGTTGAAGGCGTCCTTGGACTCGAACGCGATCCATTGCGAGTCGAAGTTGGTCTGGGAGAGATACCCGGTGAACGCTTCCACCACCGCGAGCAGGAACGCCACAACGCCGCTCATCCAGGTGAGGCTGCGCTTGCCGCGCCACGCCGCCATCCAGAACTTGGCCCAGAGATGTATGGCCATGAAGCCCATGAACAGCTCGACCGACCACAGGTGCAGCGAGTTGACGAAGTGGCCGATGTTGCTGGTGTGCCACCACGCCGGGCCCTCCACTGCCAGGACCAGTCCGGTGGCGACCACGATGCCGAGGGCCGCAACGGTGAGCACGCCGAAGACGTACACCCAAGACGCCACGTAGGCCGGCTGCGCGTCGGGAAGGAGCTTGGAGGGTGGCAGGTAGCGCAACCCGATACGGCGAAGGGCCCCCGTCCAGGTCCCGGACGCCTCCGAACCGCCATCGGGAGGTGGCTCATGGTCCTCCGATGAGGCGGGCGCCGCCGGGGCGTGGCCCGCCGCCGGCCTGGGCCGCATGAATGGAAGCGCTATTGCAGCGACAAAGAGGGCGAGCATGATCGCGACGACCACGAGGTTGGCCTCCGAGATCAGCACGAAGCCCCAGTGGAAGTAGTGGTCAGGGTGATTGAGGTTGATCACGGCAGAAGCCAGGTCGGCTTCGCCGGTCATCGATTGATACCTCTTGGCGCCGGGCGGTCACCGGTCGATGGCAGTGTCATCTCCTTCGTTCGGTCCTTGTAGCGCTCATCGCCGAAGCAACATTCTGAACGTAGTACGGGCTCGGGGCCGAGAGGTAATCAGTCGGGTGGGCCCACCACCTCGGCCCTCCGCCCACCGGGGATACTCGGACGTCCTACAATATGAGCGTGAGCGACCTCCACGTCCCGTCGCGACCGCTGCGGTTCGTGACCGCCGCCAGCCTCTTCGACGGCCACGACGCCGCCATCAACATCATCCGTCGGCTGCTGCAACGCCAGGGGGCCGAGGTGGTGCACCTCGGCCACGACCGCTCCGTCGACGAGGTCGTCGCCGCCGTGGTGCAGGAGGACGCCGACGGGGTGGCGGTGAGCTCGTACCAGGGCGGCCACAACGAGTACTTCCGTTACCTCGTCGAGCGGTTGCGGGCCGAGGGCCGCGGCGACGTCCGGGTCTACGGCGGCGGCGGCGGGGTGATCACCGCCCCGGAGATCGCCGCCCTCGAGGACTACGGGGTGGCACGCCTGTTCTCACCCGAGGACGGCCAGCGCCTGGGCCTGCCGCTCATGGTCAACACCATGATCGAGGACTGCGACGCAGCGCCCCGCACGGCGCCGACCGAGGACGACTGGGACCGGCTCGGCTCCTGGGACGCCGGCGCCCTGGCGCGCGTCACGACGGCGGCGGCCGACGGCCGCCTCGACCGTGAGGTGGCGCCGCCGGCGCGACCCGTCCCCGTGCTGGGGGTGACCGGGACGGGCGGGTCGGGCAAGTCGAGCCTCACCGACGAGCTGCTGCTGCGGTTCCGCCTGGACCTGGAGGACAAGCTCCGGATCGCCGTCGTCGCCGTCGACCCGAGCCGCAGCAGGGGCGGCGGTGCGCTCCTCGGCGACCGGATCCGGATGAACAGCCTCGACAGCGACCAGATCCGCTTCCGCTCGCTCGCCACCCGCCGCTCGGCCACCGAGGTGCCCGACACCCTCGCCGACGTCATCGCCGTGGCCAGGGCGGCTGGCGCCGACCTGGTGATGGTCGAGACACCCGGCATCGGCCAGGGCGACGCCGCCCTCGTCCCGCTGGTGGACGTGTCGCTGTACGTGATGACGCCCGAGTACGGGGCGGCGACGCAACTCGAGAAGATCGACATGCTGGACTTCGCCGACGCCGTCGCCATCAACAAGTTCGAGCGCCGCGGCGGCCCCGACGCCCTGCATGACGTGCGCCGCCAGCTCGCCCGCAGCGGGGAGCACCTGGGCTCGCCGCTCCAGGAGCTGCCCGTGTTCGGCACCGTTGCGTCTCGCTTCAACGACGACGGCGTCACCGCCTTGTACCAGCACCTGCGCGCCCTTCTCGGCTTCCCCGCCGGCACCCTCGCCCCCGTCGAGACCAAGGTCAGCTCGACTCACACCGCCATCGTGCCCCCCGCCCGCAGCCGTTACCTGGCCGAGATCGCCGACGCCGTGCGCCGCTACCACGGGCGCACCGAGGAGCTCGCCGGCGCCGCCCGCCGCCGCCAGCAGGCCCGGGAGGTTGCCGCGGCCCTCGGCGACTCCACCGCCGCTGCCGCCGCCGTGCGCGAGCTCGAGCGGGCCGCTGGCAGCGCCCTCGACGGCGAGACCACCGACGCCCTCGACGCCTGGCCGGCGACGCTCGAGCGCTGTAGGGACGAGACCACGGAGTCCCTCTCCGGCACCCGCGTCCCGAGAGTGGCGCTTCCCCGCCACAGCGACGAGGGGGAGCTCGTCCGCTGGTTGCGGGAAGAGAACCGTCCTGGATCGTTCCCGTTCACCAGCGGGGTCTTTCCCGAGAAGCGCCGTGGAGAGGGCCCGACCCGGATGTTCGCCGGGGAAGGGGACCCGGCGAGGACCAACCGCCGCTTCCACCTCCTCTCCGAGGGCCAGCCGGCCACCCGGCTGTCGACCGCCTTCGACTCGGTGACCCTCTACGGCCATGACCCCGACGAGCGCCCCGACGTCTACGGCAAGGTCGGCAACGCCGGCGTGTCGGTCGCCACCCTCGACGACATGAAGGTGCTCTACGGCGGATTCGACCTGCTCTCGCCCACGACCTCGGTGTCGATGACGATCAACGGGCCGGCGCCGGCAATCCTCGCCATGTTCCTCGACACCGCCATCGACCAGGCCGTCGACCGCCTCGGGCCGGCGCCGAGCGCCGAGGACGTCGCCGCCGCCACGGCGGAGGCGTTGCGCACCGTGCGGGGCACCGTGCAGGCCGACATCTTGAAGGAGGACCAGGGCCAGAACACCTGCATCTTCTCCACAGACTTCTCCCTCTCGCTCATGGGCGACGTGCAGGAGTGGTTCATCGCCCACGACGTCGAGCGCTTCTACTCGGCGTCCATTAGCGGCTACCACATCGCCGAGGCCGGCGCCAACCCCGTCACCCAGCTGGCGTTCACCCTCGCCAACGGCTTCACCTACGTCGAGGCCTACCTGGCACGCGGCATGGCCGTCGACGACTTCGCCCCCAACCTGTCGTTCTTCTTCTCCAACGGCATGGACCCCGAGTACACCGTCATCGGCAGGGTCGCCAGGCGGATCTGGGCCATAGCCCTGCGCGACCGCTACGGCGCCAACGCCCGCTCCCAGCGCCTCAAGTACCACATCCAGACCTCCGGGCGCTCCCTGCACGCCCAGGAGATGGCGTTCAACGACATCCGCACGACCCTCCAGGCGCTGTGCGCCGTCTACGACAACGCCAACAGCCTCCACACCAATGCCTACGACGAGGCCGTCACGACCCCCTCGGCCGACTCAGTGCGCCGCGCCATGGCGATCCAGATGATCATCAACGAGGAGTGGGGCCTCGCCGCCAACGACAACCCGCTCTCGGGCAGCTTCGTCGTCGAGGAGCTCACCGACCTGGTGGAGGAGGCCGTGGTGGCCGAGCTCGAGCGGCTCTCCGAGCGCGGCGGGGTGCTCGGCGCCATGGAGACCGGCTACCAGCGGGGCCGGATCCAGGACGAGTCGATGCTCTACGAGTCGCGCAAGCACGACGGGAGCCTCCCCATCGTCGGCGTCAACACGTTCCGCCACCCCGAGGGAGAGCCGGCCGAGGTGGGCATACCGCTGGCGCGCTCCACCGAGGCCGAGAAGCAGTCGCAGCTGCGCCGGCTGCGGGACTTCCAGGCCCGCCACGCCTCGGAGCGGCCCGCCGCGCTCCAGCACCTGCGGGAGGCGGCCCTCGGGGGGGACAACGTCTTCGGGGTGCTCATGGAGGCCGTGCGCGCCTGCACCCTCGGTGAGATCACCGCCTGCCTGTTCGACGTCGGCGGCCGCTACCGCCGCAGCGTGTAGCCAGCCGATCGCCGGCTCCCATCACCCGCCCCGGCCGGCGGCGGGGACCGTCATCCCGGGCACTGCGGCGCGCTGAACGTCACAGCCGCCACGAACTGCCTGAAGACCTGGAGCGTCGGGCCGAGGTCGGGCATGTCGGCGTAGAGCCCGAGCGCGCCGTGCTTGCCGATGGGGAGGCGGACCACGGCGAGGTAGTCCAACGACTCGGGCACCGACGTCGGCGTGGCGGCCGGAGCGGCGGCGGCCCGCTGGAAGACGACCAGGCCGGCGGTGATGCCGCACACGAGCACCTGCGAGACGCTCCGGAGGCCGTAGCCGGACCTTCCGTTGGGCAGCTGCGTGACGCTGGCCGCGGTGGTGACGACTATGTCGCCCGCGCCAGACGCTGGCCGGAACGCGACGCTCGAGGTCGCCGCCGCCGGGGCAGGCACCGGTACCTCTCGCCACGTGGCCGGGTAGAGGGCGCCGAAGCGGGATGACCGGTAGGAGCGGAACACCCCGGGCGCGCTGAGCGCCGGCTGCGCGCTGATCCATCCCGTCGCCGCCAGGCCCCTGACCGCGAACCACCCGCCGTTGACGCGCGTGTAGCGCAGCACGGTGAGCGCGACACCCTGCGCGGCGGTTCCCAGCACGGGAGCAGACCTGCTCGGCCATCGGCGCACGTTGAGCCCGATGGGGCTCAACACCGTCCTCCGGCCGCTCAGCTGTGTCCCGGGTGTGGTGGTGGCCGGTGTGGTGGTGGTGGCCGGTACCGTCCTCACCGGCGTCGAGGTCGAGGTCGTCGTGGTGGCCGACGAGGAGTGCCCGCCGGTGATGCCGCAGCCTGCCGCTACGGTAGCCAGGAGGGCGGCGCCGGACGCCAGGCGCGCCGTGCGCCACCGGACCCGACAGGAGCGGATGGTCGATGCCACGGCCACATTCTCGCTCCGCCGTCGTGGCTGCGCCCCGCGGGCGGCGACGGTTGGGGGCCGCTCCGCGGGCGGCGACGGTTG
>JAJZJY010000619.1 GCA_021809885.1 Actinomycetes bacterium | reverse complement strand
GCATGCGTATGCAGGGTGTGCGCGGCGAGATGTGGCCGGTGAGCTGCGGTTCCGCGGCGACCGGCACGTCGATGTCGCTCTCCGAAGCGGTCTTGCGTGTGCGTGCATAGGGCATGCGTAGGCACTGCACTGATCAACGAGATCTCGACGGTGGCGGCGCCCGAAGTGGACCTCGAGGTGCTGCCGTGGCATCGCGTCACGCGCTCTGGGCGCCCGCTCTGTGCTCCTGGTGCCGCTCACAGCCCTGGACGTCGCGACCCAGAGCCGTCGATATGCGCCCGTCACATGCCTCGGGGAGTGGTGTGGCACCCGTCCGAGAACGATCGTTCTGTGTCCCTCCGAGAGGCGCCAGCGGCCAGCGCCATCTGTTTGGTCGTGCAAGCAGCCGGTGGCCTGCCCGGCGAGGCATTGGCATCGTCTGCCTGTCCCGGTTGGCGCCCCCTTGCGAGAATCTTCACCGGGCGGGTCATACGGGACACCCCCACCAGTGCACCCCTCCTGACCTGCGGCGTTCCCGCAGAGCGTTCGGCCTCTGGGAACGTCGCGCCGGCGTTCGTCCGCTCCTTCAACCGCACGTAGCCGGTCACGCCGATGGCTGCCCCGCCCCGTCAGCAACGACTTCGAAGGCGGGAAGCGAGGCCACCTCGCCTGGCTGCGGCTGTACCGGCGCCACACCCGGGGTGGCCTCGCGCTGGTGGGTGTGGCGCAGGGCCGTCCAGGCGGCTAGCCCGCCGGCTGCGACGAGGATGGCCGCGACAGCGAGCCCGATCTGGTAGCCCGAGAGGAAGGCGGTGGCCGCTGGGTGTCCCTGGCGCAGCAAGGCGCTTTCCCTAGCGGTGAGGATCGCCCCGATCACGGTAATGCCGAGCAGACCGGCCACTTCCCGGGAGGCGTTGAAGATCCCCGACGCCACGCCCGCCTGCTCGGCAGGCATCTCCCCGAGCACGGTGGCGGTCAGCGGGGTGGTGAGGCCACCGCCGACGCCGATGGCGGCGAAGCTCGGCATGAGCTCTGCGAACCCGGCGCTCTTGCCGAGCAGGCCGACAGAAGCGATGCCCGCCGCCATGAGCACCATGGCACCGCCGACGGAGCGGTGCGCGCCGATGGTACGAGCCACGCGCTCGGAGGCGATGGCGCCGACCACCATAAGCAACGCCATCGGCACGAACGCCAAGCCGGCCTTGGTCGGGGAGAAGCCGAGCACCTCCTGGAGGTAGAGCGAGGTGAAGAAGTAGATGCCGAACAGACCGAATGCCCACATCATGAGCGCGACCGACCCGCCGGCGAACACCCGGTTGCGAAACAGCGTGAGGGCGACCATCGGGTTGGCGGTGCGGGCCTCGACCCGCACGAACGCGACACCGGCGAGGACCGCCGCCGCGAACGACGTGACGATGATCGGTGCCGTCCAGCCGAGGTGAGGGCCTTCGATCAGCGCGTAGGTCAGGGCAAACAGGGCGAGCGCGGAGGTGGCCAGACCGGGCAGGTCGAGCCGGCGGGCGGTGGCCTCTCGTGACTCGGGGATCGCCCGTGCGCCGAGCGCCAGGGTGCCGACTCCGATCGGAACGTTGAGCAAGAAGATCCACCCCCACGAAAGGTGCTGGCTGATCACCCCGCCGAGCACCGGGCCGAGTGCCAACGCGAGCGCGCCGACGGCCTGCCACGCTCCGACCGCCGCGTTGCGCCCACGGGTGTCGGTGAAGCTCGCTGAGATGATGGCGAGCGTGGTGGGGGTGACCAGGGCAGCGCCGAAACCCTGCACGGCTCGGCTCGCGATGAGCAGGTCGACGTTGCCGGCCAGCCCCGAGGCCAGGGACGCGGCAGTGAAGATCGTGAGCCCGGTGAGGAAGAGCCGGCGCCGCCCGAACGCATCGGCCAGTCGCCCGCCCACGAGGAGCAGGCCGGCGAAGACCAGGACATAGGCGCTGACCACCCACTCCAGTCCGGCGACCGACAGCTGCAGTTGGCGCTCGATGGTCGGCAGCGCCACGTTGACGATGTTGTTGTCGAGGTAGGTCATGAACGTGGCCAGCGCCACGGCAGCCAGGATCCGTCTGCTTTGGCCAGCATCCATCGGGGAGCCTCCTATACGTTGTACATGTACGAGGTACAGTAACCCATACGATGTACAGTGACAAGCGTGGCTCCCAGACCGGCCGGTGAGATCGCAGCCCAGCTCAGCCGGGACGTCTTGGTAGAGCGCGCGCTCGCCATAGCCGACGCCGAAGGACTCGCCGCCGTCACCATCCGCCGGCTCGCCCAGGAACTGGGCGTGACGCCGATGGCGCTGTACTGGCACGTGAGCGATAAGGACGACCTCCTCGCCGCCATGGGTGACCGGCTCTTCGGGGGACTTCCCCCGGACACCGATCCGGCCTTGGCCTGGCAGGAGCAGTTGCGTGACCTGGTGGTGGCGCTCACGACGGCTCTGCGCTCCCACCCCAATGTCGCTGCGCTCGCCGCGCCCCGTGTACTGCAGAACGACGAGGGACGCTGCCTCACCGAAGCGGCGCTGGCGCTGCTTCGCACTGCTGGCTTCCCGGTCGCACAAGCCGCCGAGATCGCCCGGCACATGCTTCGCACCGCGATCTCACTGGTGATCGAGCAGGTCCCCAACGAGCCAAGCCACGACCCCGCCCAGCGCGGCGAGGACATCCGGGTCAAGCGGCTAGCCCTGCGCGGGCTGCCTCCCGAACGCTTCCCGCACCTGGTCGAAGCTGCTGACGCCCTCGCTGACTGCGCGGACGAGGACGCCTACTACCGCTTCGGCGTCGACCTGCTCATCGCCGGAGTCACCATGTACGCTCCTACCTCTCACGCTCAGCAGGCGACAGGTGCAAGATGACGACCTTGGGTGAAAGCCTCGAAACGTGCCTGGTGCCGGGCGCCGTCGCTCAATCTCCCAGCCAAGGTGACTCGCCGCGCCAAGTCGGAGCAGGCGTCCATTCGACGGTCGGCAGTTCTGTGACCGGGCGTATCAAACGGGGGTCAGGGAACGTCGGCTGCGGGGTACCGAGATTACCTCTGGAGAGTTCCGTGATCGACATCGTCGCTCGGCGTTCTTTCCCTCGTAGTGGTACTGAGCACCTTCCACTCCTCGACGATGCCCGGGTCGGCGGCCAGGATGATCCTGCGCGATGCCGATCACCCGGCCGTTGCGCGCGGTGAAGGCGAAGACGGCCACGGGTCGCCCGCCGACCGTGACGACCGCAAGAGGGTCCGCTTACGGCAACTGCCGCTTCGCCTTCAGGAGACTGTCGGCGTCGCCGTAGGTCATTCCGCTTTCGGCACCAGTCGCCAAGCGGCAGACTCAGGTCGCGAGGGTCTTCGTACTGGGCGGCACCGGAGTCGCGGGCCGCTCGACGCTGCCCGCGCTAGTCGCCGACGGCCATACCGTTACTGCCCATGCCCGCTCGGGCACCGCCGTCGACCGGCTCCACGACGCGGGGGTATCCGTCGCCTCCGTCGACACCACTGACCCCGCCCCTTGCGGGAGGCGTTGCGCGGCCAGGACGTGGTGATCGACCACCGGGTCTCCATCCCGCCGACCTTCCGGGCCGCACTGCCCGGCGCGTGGCGCACCTTTCGGTATCTGCGCGACGAAGCCACCGCTCAGCTCGTTGACGCCATGCTCGATGTCGGGGTCGAACGACTCATCCGCGACCTGGTCACCTTCGTGTACGCCGACGCCG
>JAJZJY010000618.1 GCA_021809885.1 Actinomycetes bacterium | reverse complement strand
CTGGAGCGGTCGCCGTGGGGGCGCTGGCGGTCGTAATGGGCCTCCTGACGGCTGGCGTCATTACCTTCGATGCAGTTCCGGTCGTGGCCCTGGTGGTCGCCATCGGCGTTGCGGTGGCGGGCTTGATCGCTGGGATCATCGAGCTCGTCAAGCACTGGAGGACAGTGTGGGCCGGAGTCAAGCGCATCGCCGCTGATGCGTGGCACTTCCTGGACAGGATCTGGCACGACATCGAGAACGGGGTGCGCGCCGCGTGGGCGTGGATCAAGACCCACCTCGGCATCGTCGTCCCAGCGGCCATGCTGCTCATCACCGGCCCGGTGGGGGGCTTGGTCGCCCTGCTAGCCACACACTGGAGCACGATCCACCGGGGAATCACCGTCGCGTGGAACGCGATCAAGGGCTTCTTCTCAAGGACGTGGAAGGACATCCAAGGCGGAGCCAAGACGGTCTGGAACGCGATCAAGGGCTTCTTCGCGACCACCTGGACCGACATGAAGAAGGGCATCACCGCCGCTTGGAACGCGATCAAGAGCTTCTTCTCGGCGACGTGGGGGGCCATCCAGTCCGCCGCGACCACCATCTGGAACGCGATCAAGGGTTTCTTCTCGACCGTCTGGCGAGATATCTCGGGAATCTTTGGCCGGGCGCTTAAGGGCCTTGAGGGCGTCCTCTCCAGCGGTTGGAAGGCCGTGAAGGGCACCGCCCTCTCGGTCTGGAACGGGATCGTCCGCTTCTTCTCGGGGCTCGTCTCTCGGTTTGTGACCATCGGCTCCAACATCATCAAGGGGCTCACCAGCGGGATACAGAAGGCCGCCCACCTGGTCCTCGGGGCGGTTCACACGGTGGCCCACGACATTTGGCACGCGGTCACCTCCTTCTTCGGCATCTTCTCCCCCTCTCGGCTGATGCAGGGCGCCGGCAAGAACATCGTCTTGGGGCTCCAGAGCGGCATCCAGGACCAGAAGACAAGGGCGGTCAGCATCGCCCACTTCACCAATGTCGGCACCGCGGCGCTCAAGGTCCTCAAGGGCTACGTCCCTCGGTTCCACTCGGCCGGGCTCTCTCTCGGGCGCGGCCTCGCGCTGGGCATTACGGCGGCGCTCCCCGCGATCCAGTCCGCCCTGAACTCCATCGTCTCGGCCATGCAACTCGCCCTTTCCCAGGTTCTGGCCGCCCGCGCCTCTCTCATGACTGCGGCTGGTGCCCCCATGGCGGGCATGACGGCTCCCTACGCGGGGGGCGGAGGAAACGCCCGCACCGTGACCATGAACCAGACGGTGAACATCACCGGCGCGGCTTCGGCCAACACGCCCGAGCGAACCGCATCCGCGGTGGGCCATGTCAGCCAACAGATGGTGCGCGCCGTCGCCACCTCCATGTCGTCGGGAGCCGGGCGCTACGCCTACTAGGAACGCCAAGGAGCCGGGATGGATGAGGTCGCCTACCATCGGACCTGTCCGATCTGCGGAGGAGTGCTTCTCCCCAACGCAGGCCCTCCCACGGTCGCGCCGTGGAGGTGCGACCAGGATCTGATCTCCTGGTGGGTTGCCGAGCTGACTCCTGCGGCGCGCCAGGTCTTCCGCGTGCGCGAGGTCGGCTGGGGGGCTCGCTCCTCGCGCTCCTACAAGGAGGTGCGCAGGGCCGTGCTCCTCGAGCGCGAAGAGGCGATCCGGCGCGGCTCGTCGCTGCGACGTGAGCAGATCGGTTTGGTCTCTCCGATGGCGATCAAAGGGCTCTTGCGCCTGGGCCTTCCCCTCGCGCGGGAGCACCGCGAGGCCCTGAAGGGACGCTTGGCGTGACCTTTATCCAGATGGTCCAGGGGAATCCGGCCCCTCTCCCGCTTGCGCCCACCCAGACCTCCCCGGCAAGTGGAAGCTACGCCGACCTCTCGGGCACGCCGACCTTCGAGTGGGTCTACAACCCCGGCGAGGCGTTCTCGGGGACCACGCAGACCAAGTACGCCTTCCAGCGCATCACCAACGGCGGCACCACGCTGTGGTGGAATGCCGCCAACAGCACCTGGCAGTCCACCGAGGTATGGAACCCCGGCACCACCACCTCGACGGATTCCGCCTTCTCGTTGACCTTCCCGCTCGGCGCGTGGCCGGACGGCAACACCTACCAGTGGGCCGTGGCGACAGAGGACCAGAACGGCCTTGGCGCCCTGTCGGGCTACTTCACCGTGACGGCGCAGGCCCTCCCAGGGCTCACCGTGACCGCTCCCACCGGCACCATCACCACCTCGGACCCCGTGGTCATGTGGGCGTCCAGCTTCCCCACCAACGCCACCCAGACGGCCTACCGCGTGGCGATCTACGACGCGGCGACCTTTGGTCAAGCAGGCTTCGTGCCCGGAGGGACTCAGAACCCGGACCCGAACGCCGCCTACGACTCGGGGACGGTCGGCTCTGCCACGGCCACTTCCCTGGACCTCTCCACCCTTCCCTTCTACCTCGCGAACGGCACGCAGTTCCGGGCCTACGTGCAACTCACCGAGACCGGTGGGCAGACCTCGCCATGGGAATACGCCGCCTTCGTCGTCAACTACTCCTCGCCGAAGACGCCCACGGTCACCCTCACCCAGGGCAACGACCCAGCTACTGGCTACCCGGTGCTCGACATCGTCGTCCAGGGCCACGACAACCTTCTGTCCGCCGTCGACGCCATCCCTCCCACGGGGACGACCGAAGGCACCTGGACCGCAGGCGCGAACACCACCCTGGGCTCGGGGACAGCGCCCGATGGCTCCTTTGCCCTCTCCCTCTCTGCGGTTGCCTCTGGGAACATCTCGGCCCAGACCGCAACCGGGGTCGCCGCGTACGCGGTCGAGCCGAGCACCGAGTACACCTTCCCGGTCAGCCTGCTCGCTGCTTCGACGGGGCGCAGCTTCACCGTGTCAGCCGGCTGGTACGACAGCGGCGGTGCCTATCTGGGGGGCGACACCAGCGTGCCGTTCACCGACAACGCGGGCTCGGCGACCGTGGGGTACGTGACCGCGACCTCACCCTCCCAAGCCGCTTTCGCCTTCATCCAGGTCGTTGTGGAGAGCGCGACAGGACAGCTCTCCGCTCCGTCTGCTCCCACGGTCACCCCCGAAGGCACGACCGGGTCGACCACCTACTCCTACGAGGTGGCAGCCACCAACGTCTACGGCTCGACCACCTCAAGCCCCTCCCGCTCGCCCACCACCGGCAACGCCACCTTGACGAGCACGAACTACAACCTTATTTCGTGGGCTCCAGCACCGCTTCCTGCGGGATCCGCTGGAAACCTCGTTTACGACTCGAACCTGACAAACGCTGTTGCTGCCGTAGGGCCGACATGGGGTGTTTTCGGGGCCTCGATCGGCACGGCTAATGGTGACTTTGATGCAAGCAGCCCGGGAACAAACGCTGCAGCGTTCGTGTTTTATGGGACGGGGGCCACTGCCCCGGGCGTGTACCAACGGTCTGCCGTTATCGACGTTGTTCCTGGCGCCACCTATACCTTGTCGTGCCTAATCAACGCTACACATGCCACGGTCGGGCATCCTTGCTGCGCTATTTTCGAGCCTGCCTCGAGCACGCGGTACTTCCAACTGGACCAATCTCCTGGGGTTTCCAGTCTCATGAGCAATCAGTGGGTAGTTCCTGCGGGGGTAACCGAAGTCGTAGTCATCGTGGATGTCAATGGCGCTACTGTGACGGCCGGAGC
>JAJZJY010000617.1 GCA_021809885.1 Actinomycetes bacterium | reverse complement strand
TCGATGACATCATCGGCGACACCGGGCAGCGATTCGCGCAGCGCGTCCGCGGCCGCTCGGGGTGACACCTCGCCGAGCAGTGCGGGATTGCGGACCTGGCGGATGCGGCCGGCCAGCTGGACGAGGTCTCGCGCTTCGGTGGCGAAGACCCGAGTGGCGAGGTCTCGAACGTAGTCGTCCTCCCCGCCGAACATCGCTCCACCAGGGGCGGCGATCGTCTCGGCGAACTGCTCGACGGTGAGCGTGCTGCGGCCAGGGCCCCACAGGGCGAACTCGTGAAGGGGGCGGCCGGGAACGGTGAACGGGTTCACCTTGACCGGAGGAGTGCTGCCTTCGCTGAAGTTCAACCGGACGCCGTAGGAGACGACATCCTCGTCGCCCGGAGTGGCGAACGTGAGCCACAGGTAGCCCACCCGCCGTCGGCCTTCGGCGCCTTCCTTCATGAGCCCGGACAGGTGCGTGTTGCGGGCTTTGCCGGCGGCGAGGAGCGCGGCGTTCAGGTCCAACAGGTACGGCCAGAGGACTTCGAGGGCAGTCGTCTTGCCGGTTCCGTTCGCTCCCCGGAGCAGTAGGCGGCCCGACGGGGCGGGCAAGTCGAGGTCGCCGTAACGCCACACGTTGGACAGGCCAGCGCCGACGAGGCGCCATCGCCCGCCGAAGCGATCGGTGTTGCCGGCAGGCGGCGTGTGCTCCTCAGGCCAGGTCAGCATCGTCGCCAGCTCCGAATTCGAACGACGGCTGGCCGGCCGCGGTCTTGCCGGCCTGCGACCGGGGAGACTTGGCTCTCGGTGCCGGCCAGCGGGCGCAGGCCGGGGAGAACAGCCAGTCGCCATCATCGGTCGCGCGGACAAGGTCGAGTCCGGTCAGGAGCGACCACACGTCGGCACGCAGACGACCGGCCGGGTCGGCGGCGAGATCGCGGCTCCAGCCCCCAGATCCGGCCTGGTGGTCGCTGGCCAGCTCGGCGAGCTTGTCGGCCACGTCGTCAGCGGGGACGCGACGCCAGCCGGCGGGCAGGCCGGCGACGGCGCCGACCTCGGCGGCCGCCCAATTGCACACGAGGAGGGCAGCGTGGGCGACGGTGCCCGACGCCGGGAACGGGAGCGGGCCGAGCTCCCAGGGGTGGCGGTAGGTGCTGTCGGGCATCACGAACGCGGCCCCTTCGGCCCGGCGTTCCAGGTGGAGGCCGAACGCGTCGGCGAGCGGGCCGCCGTCGTCGCCGCGACTGCGGCGACGCAGCCAGTCCGCCTCGGCGTCGTCAAGATCGCAGGCGTAGACGACCGTGTCGTCGACGAGCCGGCATCGCATGCGGCGCGAAGCGTCAGGCTCGCGTTCGACTGCCGCTAGCCAGCCGGCCGGGTCGCTGACCGGGTCGTGCTCGCCGGAGTAGTTGGCGATTACATGGAGAAGACGGGTGTGGTGGACGGCCAGGAGCACGGGCGGGTTGTCCTCCTGGACGTAGCCCTCGACGTCGCCATCGAGCTCTTCGATGACACCGCGCTCGGTCAGCATCCTGAGCGCGGCGACTATGGCCCGTCGTTCACCGAGGTCACCAGTCGTCGCTACTTCCGCTTCGGCGGCTGCGGCGCGCGCCGCGGTGACGAGCGTGCCCAGCCCAACGCGGCGTCCCATCGACTCGGCAGCAGCGACCAGTAGGAAGAACCACTGGCACATCCGCGGGCTCGGACCCGCCGTAGCGTGCGCGCTTCGGCGGGCTGGCGGCGTCTTGCGCAGCCGAACCACGTCACGCTCGATGACCAGCACCCAGCCGAGACGACTCAGCGTGTCACGCACTGCGTCGACGTTGCGTTTCACCGTCGCGATGGCGTCGTCGTCGCGGCCGGCGACCAGCCACGGCCGCACCATGAGCAAGCGCAGTGCAGCGGCCGCCTCCAGGCTCGCCTCTGGCGCCCATGCCCGGCGTGCCCGGCGTTCGCTGGCGACAGTCGCATCGCTCACCGAACACCACCCACGACGAGCCGAGCGACTGGCTCGCGGTCCTCGCCGCGGGACGGCGGGCAAGCGGGCATCTGGCCGGGCTGGTGGAACACCGCGGTGCGCCCCGGCGTCCATATGGTCCACCGCGGCCCTCCGACCGCCGGGCGGTCGAGGGTGTCGGGCGTGTGGAACAGGGTGCAGGCAAGGATGTCCTTCACGGCAGTGCGAGCACCGCGGGTGGCACCACGCCGGGCGGTGGCGAGGAGCGCATCGAGGGCGACCGCAGCGGCCCGTTCCGACAAGAGAGCCCCCGGCAGGGCGGCGAGCACCTCGGCGACGGCCGCGGCATGCTCCTCCGCCCGACGGGATCTGCTCGCTTCAACCGCGGCCCGCGCGGCGCTGTCGTCGCGGGCCGCCGGCACCCGCCCGCGGGCGCCGCCCCGCCCGGTCAGCACGAGCAGCTCCGGGGTTGGCGCCGACGGTCCCGCCGCCCACGATGGGGTCCGCATCAGGTCGCTGTCGTCGGCATCGCCGTAGAGCTTTCGCCACGGGTGGTCGCCCAGTGCTGCCAACGCGATCGACGTTCCCAACTCGGGACGGCCGCACGCGGCCGCCAGCCGCAGTGCCCGCGACCGACTCGTCGCCGCACCTGCCGAGGTGTGCAGTCGCCGCAGGTTGGCGTGCATTCCGGGCAGCGCCCGCACCAGGCGCATCGAGAACCGGGCAGCCCGACCCGACATCGGGTCAAACCATGCGGCCAGACCCTCCCAGTCCTCCATACGGCCGCCCTTTGAGGCCGCGAGCGCGCCCCGCTCGATGAGCACCCGGGCATCAGAAGCAGCGACCGATACAGCGGCCATCTCCGCGAACCGAGGGCGCAGAACCGCGAGCATGTGTGCGGCGAGGACGGCGCCGTCCTCGAGCTCAGCGGCCACCCGGGTCGCGTAGTCCACCAGTAGGCCCCGCAACTCCGCGGTCGAGCCATCGTCCAGGTCGTAGCGGTCGGCCAAGGCGGCCAAGGTGTCCTCGGCTCCGACCAGCGCTCCATCGAGGTCGTCGTGATTGACGAACACCACGCTTACCGTCTCGGCTACGTCGTCGGTGCCGTTACGGAGCTGTTCGAGAGCCCGCACAATGCGGTTCAGACCGGCCAGCGGGATCTCCCGCACCGCTGGCGTGCCGGCCAGCATCGTCCGGTAAAAACGGTGTACCTGACGGCCCGGCGCGCTTGCGCTGTACCGCCAGTTTCGGGCCAATAGGTCGCTGTGACGCAGGATGCGCGACGTGTCGGTCGTAGCGTGCACCGCACCCCAGGACCGGAGCCGATCCAGCCGATCTTCGACCACCTCGACCGGCAACATCCTTCCCCCCTCGGCCACTGCGCGGGCCACATCGCCGGGGGACAGCTCGGCCACCGATGACTCCAGGACGTCCATCACCGCGATGTAGTCGTCGACCTCACCGAGGAGCAGGTAGCTGAGCACCACCCGGGCGTCACGCTCGCGGCCCAGGCTCGCGTCGGGGTCAGCAGCGGGCAGGTCCTGCGCCCGGTCAACCGCACTCAGATATAGCGGTCCGGACCCAGAAGTCATCGGCTCCACGCTTCCCGCACCGGCCATCGACGCGGCCACCAGCCGGCGCGCCGCGTGAAACCCGGCGCGCGTCGCGGAGCCATGCGTCCCCGAATGGGGAGCTTCTCCCTAGCCAGCTCGCTGAGCTTGCACCTGCCCACGTCATCAACGGTATCGAAGGGGTGTGACTCCGGT